>CAJVZA010000096.1 GCA_913009315.1 uncultured Hippea sp. | reverse complement strand
TGAGTATAAATCTCTGTTATTTTTGAACTGTTATCCCCCATAACTCTTGAATATACTTGAAATCAGTGCTTTATTCAAGAAACCGCTGTTTTCTGTCACTGCGAGACCGAAGGCCGCGGCAGTCTCATTGCAATGACGGAGGGCAATAATTGCAATGATATTTTTCAACAGGCTCTGAAGACACTGCCCCTTTATCGCTTTGTCATACAGCTGCTCTTAACTCAAAAGACTCATCATCAAATAGCGGAAAAACCACCTTTCTTCGGCCGTGACCGGGGTGTGTTTCAGTATCTATATTGATTAGTCCGTACTTTTCAAGTAATTCAAGATCTCTGTTTATGGACGAAGGGCTTTTATGCAATTCTTTAAGTAATATAGAAAAAGAAACTTTTTTCTTTTTGCGAAGGTAGCGGATTAATTCAATTCTTGAGGGTTTTAAAAGCTTGCCAAAATCTTCTATTTCTACCCAAATTATTTTCTTTGGTGTAATTTTTTCTCCTTTATCAATCTCCTCCGCCGTTTCCATTGCGGAAACAAAGAAATCGTCAATTGTTCCTCTTTTAATCTCCGTCATAATAAAAACTCCTTCAAATCATCACGAAATCTTTTTACCAACTCTGCATAATTTACAAAATCATCTACTACATAAATCTCGCCAAAATAGTGTCTATGATGATAATTGTGTGTATTATCATAGCCCAGAACCCTGCCATTATCTTTAGCAAAAATTGATTTGTTTATATATGCCATACTATATTTTACCATTTTTCCATATAATTCCCAAACTTCAAACTTGATAAGTCCTCCGCCTTTCTTTTCAGGCACCCTATAACGCTCATCTACCGCTTTTGTATATTTTTTATTCTCCGCAACTATCACAGTACAAAAGTTATATCAGCATGATTTATGTTTGTAAAGCTGACGAATTGCCTCATCAGAATAGAGCTGCAATTGGAGCAACTATTTCATTTAAACCTTTGATGATTAGCTCCAGTTCCTGAGAAGACACTTGAGCCATTTTTTCTCCAAGTCTTTTTGTTGATAATGTTCTGACTTGACTGATTTTAACCCATGATCTTTTAGGCAGCTTATTGTCTTTTAATTCAAGAGTTAATGGAAAACCTGCCTTTTGAGGTTGGCTCGTAATTGCTGCTGCTATAACGGTACCGGAAAGTTTATTGAAAAAATTATTACTTAAAACAAGAACAGGACGATTTCCTGCCTGTTCATGTCCAATTGCAGGGTTTAGATTTGCCCAGTAAATAGCTCCTCTTAATATTCCGGCCATTCACTAATTTCTGTATTGATACCTTCATCTGCAACTGCTCTTTCAAACTCCGGATCTAATTTTGCACATTCTCTTTTAAATCTATCTTTTTCAATTGCTTTTAGTTTTTCTCTGACTGCATCTTGAATGACCTTGCTGCGATTAGGGTAGCTTTTCGACATTACAAGTAAATCAATCCGTTTTAAAAGATCATTTTCAATTGTTATTGCTATTTTTGCCATTGCCACAATTCACCTCCGAGTATTACTATACATCATACCTTAAGATTTGGCAAGTCAAGACCGCCCTTTGAAGGATATTATGTTCTGGTAATCCACCGGGGCCGTGTCTTTGCATTTGACATAACGACTTAGATCTGTTCACATAGCCGAAAAATAATCTAAAAACAAGATTGCTTCGTTGCGCCCGCAATGACGAAAGAAAATACTCGCAACGTCTCTGATTATCCCTTCGCACAATAGTTAATTATTCTTTGCAGTTAACAAACATACTGTTAATATATGAATATTGGAAATTATGCTTATAAAACAATGGCTAAAATTATGACATGGCTACTGCTCTTGACATTCAACAGTATGTATAAAAATAATGTTAGACCAATTGAAAAAGGTAACTCAATGAGAGAAAAAATAGGTGTGATCCCTTTTCTACCTTTTTCCCTCCCAGAGGTTTCGTTAGGTTTCCATTTATTTTTGTTGTTTCTGATGCTTTAGTTTTGCCTGTGCCGCTGCCA
>CAJVZA010000095.1 GCA_913009315.1 uncultured Hippea sp. | reverse complement strand
CCAGAAGGCGGATAAGCCCTTCAATCATGCCGTACCTGTCAGGAACAATTTTGTCTATTTCCCAGCCCCATAAAATAGAAAGAACAACGAAGATACCGCCATATGCAGCATATACCCTGCCGAAGTGTGCAGGCTGAAAAGGCGGTATTATTCCATATATTATCAGTATAACAGCTCCTGCAAGTGCAAAGCCGATACCTCGATTTTCCCTGAGCCAGATCCAGACAAGGTATCCACCTCCAATCTCACATAAACCGTCTAATATAAACAATCAAAAAATGTTCCTTCCAACAAAATCATTTAAAAATAAATTTTATAGGCATGAAAAATACAGGAAAAAGAACATTCAAAAAGTTACTAATATGACTAAAATATTACGTATGATACAAGGGGTTCTCATAAATACCGCAGAGTTTTTTGTTTTTTGGTGTTTAAATAAAGAAGGAGAGTGATATTGGATCCAGATACGAAACTAATGCTTGATTTTGCAAAAGGTGATATTTCTGCTTTTGAGCGGATTATGAATAGATACAAAGAATTGGTAATGAATATCGCCTATCGCTTTCTCCAGGATCGTTCTAAGGCGGAAGATATAGCCCAGGAGGTATTTATAAAAGTCTATAATTCTGCCGGGAGTTATAAACCCAAAGCAAAATTATCTACATGGATATATAAAATAACAGCTAATCTTTGCTTAAACGAATTAAGGTCACAAAAACATTTCAAAGCCATTTCGGTGGAGGCAATCGGTGAAACTCACGACTCTATCCAGGTCAATCCTATTGAGAATTTAGAAAAATCGAAATTGAAACAGTTAGTACGAGAAGCTGTTGACTCCTTGCCTGATAGACAAAGAATTGTAGTAATATTACAAAAGTATGAAGACTTATCATATCAGGAAATTTCTGAAATTATCGGATGTTCTGTATCGGCAGTTGATTCGCTATTACAGCGGGCGAAACAAAAGTTGAAACATAAACTTACTCTTATCTTCAAAAATAAAACCGAAGGTTTTTAGTGACTTTGGTGTTTCAATAATTGAAGGAGATAATAACGATGGAATGTAAAAAAGTGAATGAAAAACTCTCAGCCTTTATAGATAATGAGTTAAAGGAAGGTGAGCGAGTAAAAATTAAACAGCATCTTGCTGATTGCCCATTTTGTATGCAAGAGGCAAAGTTGCTTGCTCAAACATGGTGTGCGCTTGATGTATGGGAAAAGATGGAAGTACCACATAATTTTGAGATAAGATTTTGGCAACGAGTTAGAGAAAAAGAAGAAAAAAAATTATCGATTCAGAAATTAATCAGAAGTATTGTCAGGATTCCTGTTCCGGCGGCAGCGGTAATAATTTTAGTGACGGGGCTGATTTTGGGCAATTACTTAGGCAATATCCTATACCCAAAAGAGAAAAAACTATCAGGTGAAAAGGTTATTGCTTTGGGGAAAAATGATATTCTATATCTGGACACTTTTGACGACCTCCCTCCAGAATCTGTGGGAAATGTTTACATCTCTTTGGTTTCCCTGAAAGAAAATAATTACCAACGGGGGCTTAAACGATGAAAAAAAATCTATTAATTTTAGGACTTGTTTTTTCTGTTGCTGTTAACGCAGCGGTTTTGATAAAAATTGGACACCACTGGCTTGGAAAGGACAAAGAAGAAAGACATCATTGTGAGGGTAAACCTTCCTCTATGAGTTACCTTCATAAAGAACTCGCTCTTTCGGAGAAACAAACAAGGCAAATGAATGCTCTAAAAGAAAGATTTCGGTCAAACGCCAAGCCCGTCCGCGCTGCCCTGCGAACGAAAAGAAAGCAACTCGTTCAACTCTTGATGGCTTCCGAGCCTGACCGTTCAAAGATTGATGCTGTTATCAGCGAGATTAATTCGCTGCAAGGTGAGCTTCAGAAACGGGTAGTTGATCATCTATTAGCCCAGAAAGAGATTCTCACAGCAGAACAGCAACAAAAATTCCTCTTTATTATCAGAGATCGGCTGATGGAAGAAAAAAGTCACCATGAGACGAACAGACTTTCCATAATGGGTGAAGACTAAAAGAGTTTTCTTCCCGTCATGGACAACCATTCGCACTAATAGAATTGTGATGGTGTGAACTACAAAGAGGGAGAAGATTTTTCTTCTTCCTCTTTGTATAAAAAGAAAGGAATAATACTGAGCTGCC
>CAJVZA010000094.1 GCA_913009315.1 uncultured Hippea sp. | reverse complement strand
TTGCGTTAAAAAACAGCTCTTGAATGGAAATCCCATTTCTGTTAAAAATCGGTCACTTAAACTGGGATTTGCCGGTCAATCTAAGTGGGATTGCCCGGTCACGATAAATGGGATTTGCCGGTCACTTAGTTTGGGATTACGCGGTCACTTGCGGTGGGATTAAGCAGCAAGTAAAGCAATCAAATTATAAAAGCCTATCTCATCCCAAAAAGCTACCGCTGGTGCGGATTCAACAGCAGTGTTTTGTTATCTTCTCATTTTAGTTTTTTTCTTGTCCATGCTGGACTTCGACGACAATCAAGAACAGCGTATACAAAGGTAGTATCGTTTTCAACACGATAGTAAATGGCAAAGGGGAATCTCCTCGAAAGCAGCCTATTATATTTTCCTAAAAATACAGGATGAATTCCGGCATAAATTGCCAATGAATCAATATCGGAAAAAAGTGTGTCTAAGAAATATGTGCCGAGCCCTTCAGTTTGTTTTTCGTAGAACCTGTAACCATCAAGCAAATCTTGGCTTGCAGAAGCAAGTATTTTTAATTTCATGATATGGAGTCTTGAATGTTTTTCTTAGCAGTCCTCCAATCGACAAATTCATCGTCTCCATTTTTAATTCCATCTTCTCTTGCTTCTAATACTTTCTCATGCCACGGTGGAGATGATATGCTATCTGCTTTTTTACATAAATCATCCCAAATAGTTTCCATTGCTTGAATTTTATCTTCAGTCGTCATTTTTTCTAAAGGCAAAATAATTTCCATTTTTCCCTCCTTTGTTCAATTATAACTCATAGATCATTATTCTGTACGATAATCAGAAAGCCACATGGGCAATGCCGTTTATTTCTGTTTTTAATTCTTTTTTTAATCAGCTATCCCGAAAGCTGTAAACAAATATCAGACGAATTTTCATCCGTCATTTTGTGAGATAACGACAAACTCACGGGCAAGTGCCCTGAGAATATTAACAATCTAAATTGAGGTATGAACATGAAAAGACTACCAAAATCAAAAAGAAGACTGCTGGTTCTTGTCCCTCTGCAATGAATTGTTATCTTTTTGTTTTTTCTTGTTCTTTTCTTTTTTAAATCTGAGCGTGTGAGAATCAGTAGAGCCGCAATCTGCAACCAATATCATGTCCCGGATGTGTATGACCAATATTGTAGTTTATATCGTCTTTTTTTTCTCTATGCCTTTTTTATTTAATTCTTCAGCAAGCCAACAAAATATCTATAAATTATCAGCCGTTTATTTTCAATCATTTTTTTGAGATAACGCAAAATTAACCGATGCGAACTTAGAGCGCATCAATAATCGAAAGGAGGATTGACAAAGTAAGGATACCAAATGCCAAAAAGTTACTGCTGGTTCGCATTAGGTTCAATGCTTTGTTATAACTTTTTTAATTTAAGGGGGTAAATATGCCAACAGGATACACAAGTAGCATTAAGGACGGAATTACATTTGAAAGATTTATTTTGAATTGTGCAAGGGCATTCGGAGCGACAATAACAATGCGAGACAAACCAGCTAATGCAGAAATACCAGACGAGTTCAAGCCAACGGACTATCACACTAAGGAACTCGCCGAGCTTCAGGTAGAACTTGAGAATGTAAAAGCTATGACAGTCGAAGCAGCCATAATAAGAGTAAAGGCAGAATATGCTGAGAAAATCGCTTATTACGAACAGCAGATAAAAGAGTGTAACGACCTCAAACAAAAATATAGCGACATGCTGATTGAAGCCAAAAAATGGGAGCCGCCTTCTGCTGACCACCAGGGCTTGAAAGATTTTATGATACAGCAAATATCAAGTTCAATTGACTTTGACTGCTCCACGGAATACTACGAAAAACCCATAGACCCCCAGACAGGTGAACAGTGGTTATTAAAGAAAACACAACAACTGCTTAAGGATATTGCCTACCACAAAAAAGAACATCAAGCCGAAGTTGAAAGAGTGAACTGGCGCAATAAATGGGTGAAAGAACTAAGGGGCAGCCTGTAGTTATAACGCCTGCATCACCTATGCAGACCATGAAGAACAATAACATGCAATGTGCGCCTTGAATGTATAAACCTCTTTAAAACCAAAATCGGAGGGGTCAGATCTTTCATCGTGACAATCTCCCTTCTATTCGGCCTACAATATGTTTTAGTTTTTTATCTTTTTTTAGCATATCCCGTAATCTTTTTCGACCCTGACTTACTGTGCTGTAATC
>CAJVZA010000093.1 GCA_913009315.1 uncultured Hippea sp. | reverse complement strand
CAAAGCCAATGGAGATAATAGAATAGGTATTATTATTCCCTGTCATCGAGTAATTGGTAAAGATGGGAAAATGACCGGTTATGGTGGGAAAATTTGGCGAAAAGAATATTTACTTAATTTAGAAAAAAATGCACGATAAGGTGCTGCTCCTGACCGCTTTGGGTTTAATCGTTACTTACTAATTCAGGTTGTCCGGTAACCTCAAAAATTAATTGACAAACTCCTTCATAATAGGATAAAATCCAAGTGACTGTTTTCTTGGGAGGGGAGTATGACAGAGACACAAGCAGAACGAAGAAGCGCTATCAATCATGAACTATTCGAGATCACCGATGAAATAAAAGCAGCTATGGAAAAGGCTCGCATAAGTAGAACAAATAGTTTTCCGGATGTAAAAAAAACCGGATGCTCTGACGAGAAAAATAACTTCAGGGCGTATGATCAGAACCAATCATTTTTTATAACAGTAACAAAGGACAAATTTCTTGATGGCGGCCATCCTGCGGCTATTATTGATACAATCATAGAACGATTGGGTCTGGAAAGTCTGTACAACTATTATTCAAATGAAGGGAATCAGGCCTATCATCCCAAAATGATGCTGAAGATTCTATTCTATGGCTACTATACAGGAATAATGAGCTGTAGAACGATCTGGGATTCTGTAATTAACCGTTCGGATTTCATGTATCTTGCTGCAGGGCAGGTGCCGAATTTTAGAACCATTAACGATTTCAGATTGCGGCATCTAAAAGGTCTGCCGGGATTATTCACGCAGATTGTACTTTTATGCAAAGAACTCGATATGCTGGATTTTGAGCATATGGCTGTGGATGGGCAAAAGATCCAGGCAAACGCAAGCTATAAAAACAGTAAAAACCTGAAGGGGATCAAAAAAGAATATGGGAAAATAAAAGAAGGTCTGGAAAAACTTTTGGAGAAAGAGGTCGGTGAATATTTTACTACAGATACCAAAGAGAAAAGGATTTCTGTACTTGCAAAGAAACTGGATAAGCTTGGATCATTCCAAAAAAAACTGGAAGAATTGGATGACGAGGAGAAAAGGATCAATATGGTTGATCCTGACGCAGCAATCATGACCCATAAAGATGGCCAAAAGGTACCGAGTTATTCCCACCAAAGTGGGAGAGATAGCAAGTGTGGTGTGGTAACAGCGGTGCAATCAACCCAAAACAATGATATACCGGAAGATATTCTGCCAATAGTGGATCAATCTATAGATAATACCGGAGAAAAACATGACAAGGTAACAGCTGATTGCGGGTTCTGTAATTATGATATCCTTCAAAAAGTGGAAGATGAGAGAGAAGAAGATTTTCATATACCGGACAGACGATTTTCAGCATCACAGAAAGAGGGAAAGGGTAAATTCCCGATCGATAAATTTGAGAAAGATGGAAACGGAGGATACAACTGCCCCGCGGGGAAACCGATGGAATATAAACGGACACTCGCCTTTGATGATGGACATACAGTTGATTTGTATCAGGGAACAGGGTGTGCCGGCTGTCCTTTAAAGAAACGGTGTACTAAAGGTGAAAAACGGAATATTAATATAGACAGCAGAACGCCCTATCGTGACATTATGAGGGATAAACTTAAATCTGAAGAGGGACGAGAAGTCTACATGAAAAGGCAGGGACTCATCGAACCTGTTCACGGGGACGATCAGAAAAACAAAGGATGGATACAACACCATCTGCGGGGATTTGAAAAAGCTTCGGCTGAGTTTGTGCTTATGAGGATTGCAACAAATCTGGCTTTGATGGTTAAGCACAAAGAAAAAGAGATTCTTGCATGGGCACATGTATAAGGATGAGGAATGAACAGGCTTTTAGTGCAATCATTGCAAAAGCTTACAAAGCTGTCCTGGAAAAACCGGATGTTCAAAGGCAATTTGACAGAGTTATTTTTTAGATGGCTTTAATATTTCTAAGTATTTCAGGGCTCTCCCTTTTTAAAAGTGGTTACCGGACAGCCTGAATTGGAAGATAATATACTTTTTTCATAATTTAAATGTCTCCTATAATATTTACTATTATAAGATTAGACCCGTTTTGATAAAAAACGGTAGATCGGAAGAGCGTCGTGTAGGGAAAGAGTGTAGATCTCGGTGGTCGCCGTATCATTAAAAAAAAAAAAAAATTAAAAATTAAAAATCAAAAATCAAAATAACAAGCTATTCTATTCTTTTACTATCACCTTTTTCTGTTTTAGTCTT
>CAJVZA010000092.1 GCA_913009315.1 uncultured Hippea sp. | reverse complement strand
CCTCGGCAAATAATGTGGTGCAAGGCTCCAGGAGCGTCTATACGTGCTTTTCTTGGCATAATAATTTCTTTATATTACATTAACTCCACAAAGAAAAGCATGAAATCATGAACGTCCCCCTCTTCCCCCCTATGAACAACCAGGCTGGCGGGACACGCCGCCTTTGATTTTTTTGTGGATAAAGATAGCAGCTCTGCTTGTTGCCTACATCTACCTTGGAATGTATATCTTTAAGTGAGAGGGGAGACGGCTTGCCAGGAGAGCCAATCATCCGACAAAAAGGTATAGACGAAAATTAGACTGATAGATAGCAGTCTAAACTTTAAGTCATTAAGGATAAAAATTATGGCTGGTAAGAAAAGTGGAAGTTTTGATAAAAAAGGAATCGAAGGGCTCGCAAAAGACAAACCTGTTGTATACACTATCCCTCTGTGTCAATGTGAGTGAGACACCTACCCCTTGAGAAATTAGTTTTTCAGAAACTCACCACCTCTGGTGGTGGACCCGGATAGGTTCTATCGATCCGGCGAGAAATAAAATAGGCTCTTCCTCCGGGAAAGCCTCTTTGCAGGAGCAAAGGAGGAAAAGCCTATGCATGAGTGAGAAAGTTTATCGCATGTACGATGGGATTGCAAATATCATGTAGTATCTACTGATTAAATACTGAAAGCAATTGCTATGAAGGAGAAATTTCCTCAATGGTCGTTTGAAAATCGAGAATAATTCCATTTTCTAAAATTTGGTCGTAAATGTACCAGTCCAACCACTCGTCCATAACTGAAAGAGCATCTTCGCTCAGTCGATAACCTGTTCTTTCATAGGCATTATGGTGGGAGCCGATTGGTTGCACATGATCAAGTCTCAAAACGGAAAAGTCACTTCCGGACAATGGCAACTTGTCTAAAAACAACTGTGGGTAGGTAGCATGCTTAATCTTTTCAAGAAGAGCTGGACGGAAGCCAGATCGGTGGTGGTAACCTTCGTCCGCGCCATAATATGGGACCGCCAGGATAACTGGAGCAGTCTGCCATTTCGGTTTACCATGAATTAATGTCTTCTCGACATAAAGCTTATTTGCTCCAAGTACCAAACAAGGACGACGCTTCGCCCGATAAGCTGTCCATAACTCCCCTTTGGGCAGTGTCATTGCCGCTACCGGAAGATTAGATTCTTTATCGGTTTCAGTAATACGAAGTGCGGAAATCTCAATTTTTGCTGAGCTATGCTCCTCGGCCTTCTTTCTTCCTTTGAGAATAAATTTGTGCGGCATTTGATCAGGGTATGGGACAAATGCTCGAATGAGAGATCCTCTCTCGATAGTTTTATCATTTGTCTCTTCCCACCAAGGAGAAGGAGCAATTACTGATTGAATAGAATCTTCAGGAAATGTCATTTAATGTTCGACCAGAAGATTTCCAGATGGAGTCATCAAAAACTGCCTCAAAATTCCCCTCAGGAAGTGGAGGGCCAGCAAGACTATCAAGCCATTCCATTCCTTCTTGGTAAACTTCATCATATAGTGGAACTCTACGAGATGGAATTCGTTTGGGTTTTGAACGGCGTTCCTGGAGTCGTTTCTGGTTTCTCTGGCGAAGTTCTTCTAAACGACTTTTAAATTTCTTCTTTTGACGAGTAGAAAGCTTTTTCATCAACGGAACAAAATCGTCTTTATTGGTGGCAGGCTTAGGAACTGCGAAAGAAAAATCAAGAAATTCCCCCGGAGCTGCATTTCTCATTGGAGGGGTATCGTAAACAAAATGAAGAAGAGACGGGGTGTCTTTGCCAAATTGATGGACTAATCGAGACAATGAATTTGTTATCTGGATTGGTAGAAGTCTGCTACATTCAGCAAAAAGCTGATCATCAACAAGCGACCAACGATCCCAATCTTTTTTATCTTCGTAATTTGATGGAAAGCTTTTTTTGTGTGCGTTTATCGCTTGAAGAGCCGGCTCAATTCTTGAGTGAGCTGTGGCCGACCAAGGGCCAAACTTATGAAACTTCCATTCTAACCCCGTGAAGGTTTCCCCTTTATTCTCACGAGAGTACAAAAGATCGGCAAGATAGATATACTTAACAATATGAATTGGACCGAGCTGCCGATCCTTAAAGTCATCTTCTTGACCAGCTGATAGCAAAGCATACTGAATAATTAGATCAATTTTTTTCTGATTATCCATGTTACGGGCACTTTTTGATATTGAGACATTCTGACTAAAAAAATAACCATATACTCCATCTTATCAAGATGTGCACGATTTGAGAATCAAACCTGAATCCGTGAGGCCCACTGCACTTCCTCCTCAAAATCGAGGTGGTTTTGAAAAAAATTACACAGGGAGCTCTTTTCCCGACAGCATGGGCCATATTTGTGTTAATTTATACCTGATCTTTGAAAATTACGTAAAAATAGTCAGTTAAAGGACACAGCTATCCATCCGGGCTCCAGGCCGCCGACTTCTTCTCTGTCTGCGGTCGTGATGCTAACCAGAGGCAAGA
>CAJVZA010000091.1 GCA_913009315.1 uncultured Hippea sp. | reverse complement strand
TCCCCCGAGCCCGACACTAACTACGGCATGCTCCAGCATGACCATGCTTCTTTGACTGGGACGGCAAGAGGGTACGTAATCGTTTCTAGGACGCTGAAAGCTCTGCTTTCAGCAACTGCCTGGCAATGGGAGCTGTTCCTGGAGACGCGGACAGGAGGTGGATACAGCCTCTTTCCCGTTGCTTGGGCGGTTGATCCTCAATAAGTGTTTGGTGCAGAATTGCTGTCACCGAATATGAAAGAAACCCAAGACAGGGCGTTTTCAAAGATCAATGGTCGTTGCCAGTGGCAAGGTCACGGACTTGTCGCTCCCGGGTACGTTTTTGCCTTGACAACCGGGGGCCTTCTAAGTGTTAGCCTTTGATTTCATTGACTTTTCTTTTAGTAGATTTTGGTATTGAACAAAACAGGTTATTTTGATTGTGAGGGTGCATGGTGTGAATGAACTTGAAAAAATTAATATAAATAATTGAGAGCATCCCCGTTGATATTATAACAAAATCACGACAAACCGATTGTGCTTCAATAGTAGAAAATATCGGAAATGTTTTGAGCGCACTAATATGCGACATGCTTGCAGCACTTCCTGTATGTACTATCTTGCAAAGTTCTTTGTACTTTGAGTGAATTGAGTCAAAGAATTCTCGGCTCATTTCGGCGTTGAAGTAAGAAGATTCTTTTGCCATATCAAAAACGATATAAACGCTTTTTTCTGTAAAAATATCCTTATTATTTTGACCGGCAATTGCCCTTACATATGTTTCTATACTGCTTCGTAATATAAGGTTTGCAGGCTTATAGGCTCCCTGAATCCAACAAAAAAGAGCCTGTCCCATATCTGAAACAGACTCTTTTAAATAATTTAAGCCATCCGGAGATAGCACTTTTAATTCAGTATTTTTTTGCTCTAATTCTGCCACAAAAGTCATTAAAGCGAATAACTTTTTGTGCATTGGCTTCATTCGTTCCAAAAGTTCAGAATTTTTTGCAATACCTGAGAGGTTAAATTCTTCAATAAAAACTCCCAAGTTAACAAAGTCTTCAGCGATCTCGCGACTCATTTATCTTAACGAGTTAGTTTTTGAATTGTCTCGTTCCACGAAAAATTAACATTTTTCCTTTCTTCGCGGAATTTTTCTAATTTTTCCTCACTACCTGTAATTTGTGAAAGGGCATCAACAAGTTTTGATAGTTTTTCGTCACTTAATGATTCCGTTTCACAAACAATTAAGCCAATTAGTTCATATTTAGATCTTTTCTCATACCTAGAAATGTTTATTTTAAGTATCTCTTGAGCGAATGTAGCTATGCTTTCGTTTACAGGAAATAACCGCGTGTCTTGGAAAAGTTTAGGCAAAACTCCTATCAAAAAATGTTTGTTAGGGTTAGGTGACCTGTACTCTTTTGCAAAATTTTGCATAGTATTTTGTTCCTGCATTGTATCCTGCAGGATAGACACAACACTTTTCAGGTCCATACCCTTTCTTGAGTCTAATAGCCAAGACAACTCTTCAATGAAATTAATAGCTTTTTTAATTGTTGTTTGATTATTTTTATTCATCATCTTTTATCCTAGATAAAAACTCATTTGTTATATTAACAGTATTTTGTTTAAGGCCATTGTCATTGCTAGACAATATAAATTGTTGATTTAACTGATGCCTAGCAACTTCTGTTCTTTTTGGCAAGTATCTATTAAATACTAAATTTTTCCATCTTTTGTTTCCTGCCAAATTTTCTTTCGCTTTTCTGTAAACAATTGTGTTTTCCTCAACAATCGTAAAAACAAGGCCAAGACATTTAATGTTTAACCCGAAATTTTCTTTTTTTTCGTTAATAATGCCATATAACAGATCTATACCTGTCAATGAGATTGGATCTGGCTTAACAGGAATGACATAATAGTCCGATGAAATTAAAGCGCTTGTCATCCACACTGAAGGCGTTGGAGGAGTGTCAATAATAACAAAATCGTAATAACCTTCTACCGTTTCAAGATACCTTTTTAATCTGTTTTCTCTACCTTCGCCAGGTGCCATTTCAAGGCGGTACAAGTCGAGCGACCCGGGAAGCAAGTCATAATTGTCCTTTACTTCAAATGGTTCAATGTCTTCTAAATTTTTTGGCGCAGCCTCCCTTGGCCCATTAACAATTCCTACTGTGGGCCGCAAGCTTCTGTCGAAAACATTGATTATTGTGTCGCGTTGATTTTCAATATGATCAACGTATTGTTCCCCACTCATAAGACATTGCGTTGCATTAAACTGAGGATCGACATCGATAACAAGAACGTTTTTTTCATGTCTAGAGCATAAGCAATCAGCAATATTGAGAGAAAGCGTTGTTTTTGCAACTCCTCCTTTCATGTTAATAAAACTTATAATTTTCATATTTCCTCTTAAGTACTTTGTGGGTGGCTAACGCCAGGATGAGGAGCGCGCGTAGCGTGTCTGACTCGATCCGTTTGATGCCCCGGCGATTGAGCCTGGCAACCGGTTTGGGGAAAAGAAAGATCGGAAGAGCACACGTCTGAACTCCAGTCACACTGATATATCTCGTATGCCGTCTTCTGCTTGAAAAAAAAAAAAAAAGAA
>CAJVZA010000090.1 GCA_913009315.1 uncultured Hippea sp. | reverse complement strand
AGCTCTCTTATCTGCTGATTCCTGCTATATTTGTTCCTTATCCGTTTGCGGCAAATAATCACCAAAAAATCAATGCTGATGAGATCGTCAGGACAGGCGGAGCAGTGATCATCGAGAACGGCAAATTATCAGGAGAGCTTCTTTATAAAACAATAAAGGAGGTATCTGCTCGGCTTCAGGAGATGTCCGATAGTCTAAAAAAGATCAGGCGGCCGGATGCAGATATTGTGATTTTACGTAAGATTAAAGGCATGCTCTATGATTTCAATCGTGATGAGACCGCTGCACAATAAGCAAATTCACAGCTTTTCATGAGGTTTTCTATAGGGCAACTCTATTAATTCTAAGCGTTTCAAATTGAGGGTCCAATTCCGTCTCATCAAGACGCAAATTGCAGGTAATAGCAGAGCTATTGCCAAAATTTGCAACGCAGAGGAGATGGATTTGGGGCTCAAGATGATCGTTTACGGATTAATAGAAGCACCTTTAACTAACCGGTTAGTATTTCAAATTTAGCTATCAACTCAATCTTAGCCTTCTATGAATCTGCTTATTGTGCAGTGGTTTCTTAAAGGTTTTTGAGAGGTCAGTTATCTCTGTTGTGATGCATCACAACTACGTGCTCCCTGCAAGCGTAGAAACCTCGGCAATCCTTTAATGCAGTTGCAAGTCGATATAATGCAATATCGTTCAAAACTCTCATTGCCCTCTTTTAGACAGAATCGATATTATGGTTAATGTTCCTGCCATCAGTTATACAAAAACAAAAGAAACAAATTTTATGAACTCAACTAAAATGAGAAAGATGATTTTATCGGCTTAAAAATACAAAAGAAGCGATTCGGAAAAACTGAATTGTGAATATTCTAAATTATTAATACAATTTTAACAATTTCTTTATCAGAAGTTAACAATTAGGACATATCCTTCTATCAAATGATGCAGTGTTTGGAAAAACAAAAAAATCAAGGAAATTGTATGATTAAAATAAGAAGCTTAACGCCTGTTTTCAGAAAAAAGAGAGCATCGAAGGATATCAATGTTAATGCAGGAAAGTGAGTTTATGGGTGCAATCAGATTAAGCGGCACAAGGAAGATTGCAATGCTTATATCTATTTTAAAAATCAGCAAAATTTTTGCCTTTAAACTTGAAGCGATAGAAACAAATAGGTTTTATGTTTCAACTCAGGCAAATATACTTAATTTGCTAATTAAACTTAAGAAAGATTTTGGTTTAACATATCTTTTTATAAGCCATGACCTTAATGTAGTTGCTTATATATCTGATATAGTCGCTGTTATGCATATGGGCAAAATAATGGAAATCGGTACCGCGGATGATATATTCAACAATCCTGCTCATCCTTATACCAGATTGCTTCTGACGTCTGTGCCTGATGTTTATGAAGAGAATATAAAGAAATTAAGGATGTTTTCCAAGGCATTTTCAGGAAAATTTACCGATAATTGCGGATGCAATTTCCGTTTAAGGTGTGAATACGCAAAAAAGATTTGCAAGGAAGCCGTTCCGACTCTTAGAACTTTGAATAGTAAAAATGAGCATTTTGCAGCGTGTAATTTTGCCGAGAATATTGTCGCATCCGAATATTTTTATAAAGAAAAGGCGGTGTAATAAAAATGGGACCTGTTTGTTTGATTATAATAGATGGATTAAGACCAGATGCCATAAGGATGGATATTAGTCCGACTTTATGGCATCTCTCAAGAAGCGGAGTCTTTTCACCGCGAGCTATTTCAGTAATGCCCTCAATTACCCTACCATGTTTTTACTCCATATTCTTTGGAGTTTCGTCTCAAAGGCATTTGGTTTTATCCAATGAGGATAAAACAACAAAAGTAAATTACCCTAATCTAATAAAAACTCTATCTGAAAAAGGGCTAAAATGCGGTGTTTTTTTTGACTGGAAACCTCTTTTGCGTGTAGTTGGAAATCCTGAAGCATTAGATTGTTGTTGTTTTGAGGATGAAGGAAGCTCTATTGATAAAATATCTGATGCCGATTACAGAATGCTCTCATCTGCCAATAACTATATGATATCGGAGAGAGCTGATTTTATTTTCATTTATCTTGGATCTATTGATGGCGTTGGACATAAATTTGGCTGGATGTCTGAGCAATACATTAAGCAGGTTAACCTTATTGATAAAAATTTGAATATTCTTCTAAAAAATCTTCCCGAAGAGGCTGTATTGTTTGTTCATAGTGATCATGGAGGACATGACTTCTCTCATGGAAGCGATAAAGACGAAGATATGCATATTCCCTGGATCGTGTGGAATAAAAAAAGAAACAGGGGATATGATATAGATAGTCAGGTAAGCATTCTTGACACTGCTCCAACAATTTTGTCTCTTATGGATATTCCGGTGCCAAACGAGTGGGACGGAAAAGTAATAAAAGAAGTATTTAAATTGAATTAGAGGGATAGATAGCTGTATTTTTCCCGACTTCGCCCACTTATTCGAATAAACCCTTATTCCACGGGCATTCTTTTTTTAAGTTGGGCACTACAGATCCGACTTAAACTACAACCATAGCATCTATGGCACTTTTATCTGAATCTATGTAGTGTCTGGGCGAAGTCGGGAGTTTTCCAGGATATGCTCTATAAGCACTTTTTGGGCTTTATTGCAGGTATCAATTTTTAGCAAATAAAACCATCTATATATGGTCAATCCTTTGACGTTTATTTTCTTCAGCATGTTTGTTGATAACTCTTTTTTGACAATCAGTTTGCTCAATACGGAAATACCCAGATTGCAGGAAACAGCATTTTTGATAGCTTCGGAATTATTAAATTTATATGGTATG
>CAJVZA010000089.1 GCA_913009315.1 uncultured Hippea sp. | reverse complement strand
TTGGCGCACTTGGGATTAATAGGAAACGAGTGGGCAGCGACGGTTGGGACGGCAAAACGTGGGCAGGGCAAATTGATTATCTTATTAATCTTTTTTGTCTCTTTTTTCAGTTTCTTTTTCTTCTTTTTAAGCCTCAGCTTACGTTTTTTATCACGTTCGGCCTGCCTCTTTTTTATTTCCTTCATCTCCTGAGCGTCAGAAGATTTCTCCTTTTTACTTTTAGCCATTTTCCATACCTCGGTAAAGCTTGATTCTGTGATATTTAATCAGCAAATTCAATATAAAAGACTGCTTAATAATCGACATATTGTCATTGCCAATTGGCATTGCCAACAAACGGGAATCAATAATTTATATGAAGAATAAATTTACATGAATAACTCATGTTACGCAAAATGATATTTACTAGTGTTGTGTCAAGCATACTTTGACGAAAAAAAATATAGTTGTGAGCTTTGTGTCTGTCATGGTGAGCCCTTCGGCTACGCTCAGGATAAACTCAGTCGAACCATAAAGACACTTCGACTCCGCTCAGTGTGACTCAATTCGTAAAGAGTATTGGAATACCGAATTCCAGATCAAGTTCTGAATGAACTGTGTTAAATTCCAAGAGAAATCTGATAATTATTGTTAAAAAATTCGTTCTTTGTTACACAAGCAAAAACTTGATGAATAAGTTTATTTACAACTGCCATTAGGGCAACTTTCTTAGCTTTACCTTTGGCGATCAACCTTTGGTACAGTGCTTTGCATGCAGTATTGTACTTTGCTGCTGAATGGGCACACATATAAAGCGTGGCTCGAACATTTGCCATACCCATTTTACAAATATGTGATTTAGCATTCAGGCTCGTACCGGATTGAGATATTCTTGGGCAAACACCAATGTAAGCCGATAGTTTCTTAGGGCTGTCAAATTGTGTGAACCCATGGGTAATTGCCATTAGAAGCGTTGCAGAGCGTTTACCAATGCCTTTGACGCTTAATGCCTTTTCATAAGCCTCCGGGCAGTCCTCTTGAGCTTTTTGTACCATTTGCTGTTCTATTGCTTTGATCTGCTTATTAATCGCTTTGATCATTGTTTCGATAGCTTT
The DNA here is from genome assembly GCA_913009315.1 of uncultured Hippea sp. Taxonomy (GTDB): domain Bacteria; phylum Campylobacterota_A; class Desulfurellia; order JAADFJ01; family JAADFJ01; genus JAADFJ01. The sequence goes on along the minus strand of CAJVZA010000089.1, from coordinate 1,800 downwards.
AATGGCCGATTTGCTCGGACGGGGCATTTGTTTCAGCGCTTCCATTTGGTTCTTTAACCCGCATTATTCATAAAAACAAATATTATAGAAAAATTGGCAGCAGTTCGATTCATTTTTAAAATATTCCCGATTATTCTGCCATTTTTATTGCCATCAGGCACCGAATATCTATAGAAATTGATTTCTACATGCGTTTTATCCGAAAAACAACCCATTTCTTCCAAACAGGGCGTAGTTCACCAATGCTTTCCAACTTTTTGAGTGTTAAATCAGCAAAGTGCTACGATTTTACAAAAAAGTTCCCGGCATACATAAGATTTTGATAAACTGACAGTTACCCGCCTGACACTCATTTTTATCGTTGCCCCTACTTTCATTAAATAAAGTCTGATATTGTTTATCTGCCATTTCGACGCTTCCTTTTCACCGGACTTTTTGATCAATTCCTTGATTATTCTAAAAAATTCGTAGGCTAGGCAACTGATAAAGAGCCTGAAGTAATTTGCCCCGAAACTATGACATGACAAACGATCGGCGAAACACATATTCTTCAGTTCCTTAATCCTGTTCTCGCTGGCCTCGCCCCGCTTTACATAGAAGTCCCAATAAAGCTCCCGGGCCGTTTGCCCTTCCATGTTCGAACAAAAATAACGCACGTTCATGCCCTTGCCTGTCGATTCTATTTTTGCGTAACAACGCTGCGGGTGTTCCCAGGAATCGGCCTTGTACTCAAAGCCGCCGGCAAAGAACTGATGCTTTTCGCCTTGCTCCAAATATCCTGCCCTTACAGCTTCCTCGGCAGTTTCGGTAAACTTTTTCAGCCTTTCATTCCGGGCCAGGCCTATGCAATATTTCAAGTTTTTTGCCTTAGCCAATTTATAAAATTCTGCTCCAGAAAATCCTGCATCGGCACGGATTATTATCTTCATTTTGGGAAATCTTGCCCTGATTTTGTCAACTATTATTGAAAGAATATGCACAAACCAACGGCTCGAATGGCAGTTGCCGGGACGCAAAACCGGGAGGATCACCTGTCCGGTTTTGCCGTCGTGGAACAATAACTCGTTGTACATGAACTGCTTATAATAGCCATTAAACATAGAGAATTGCTGTTTGCCGTGTGTCGGGTCATCTGTGCCGTCGGCATCAATAACTATTTTTTTTCTTTTCGGATTTATCGAACCTACATAGTCATCCAAAAATTGCAGCGACATCTCATAAATATCCCGAACAGAAAAACTATTTTCAAATCTCGATAATGTCGCCTGAGAAGCCAGGTCGCTATCCAATGCAGCTTTGATTACAGGATCATTTCTGAGATATTTTTCATCATTACAGTCTTCGTAGCCCTGCACCATCAAAAATACCCGTTGCTTTAACATATCTTCAAAATCATGGCTGACATAAGACTGGTGGCGGCTGTCAGAGAGACTTTTACAAAATTTTCTAATTATCTTGAATTTCCTTTCAATTTTCTCAGTCAATATAATTGCTCCGTCGGAGCTTATTTCTTCGGCAGCGAAATCGAATTTTACTTCTTGATTTCTTCGATAAAATAGTGTATTTTTCATGCTCATAAATGGGTTAAGGATAAGTTGTTATTTTGTTGTTTAACTATCACAAATATAAGCAACTTATCCCCATTTATGTACTTATTTTATGAATTTTCCGGGTTAACCTTCCCAGGCTTCTCTAAATGCTCTTCCATCTCTGATTCTAATGCACTCTCAAGGAATTGTTTCAATAGTGGGGCAAAAGCTCCGTCCTTGCCCAGCAACGACTTACCTGTCATCATCTGCT
>CAJVZA010000088.1 GCA_913009315.1 uncultured Hippea sp. | reverse complement strand
CTGGTTGCTGCCCTGCCTTGATATTTGACTTCTTCCTTCATGTGCTAAAGATAACATAACGGATGTCTGGAATGCAAGCTGATATTTTAATAAGGGATTTTTTACCTCAACTTTTTGAGATGTTACACTCAATGGAGATAACTTTGCGGAAATATTGAGCAAAACATTCTGTCCAGTAACCAATGCCGCTTCCCATATCTAATACAGTGCCGTTCCTGTCCAGACCCCGAATCAGATCTTGAACAATACCGGTTTCAACCTGAAATCGAAACCTTCCCGCTCCAACAGGAAAACCGAATCCGTCCATCATATATGGACCCAGTATGGACGGCCTGGTATTATTCCAATACAGGCTTACTTTTGAATAATCAAGACCTGTCTTATCTTGTAGTAATGTCATATGTAATTCTCACCAGAACAAGCTTTATCTGTTTTCATTCACAGGGGACTGAAACCGAAACTCTATATTAATTTTGTCTGCTGTGTCAGCAATCTTTGCTTTTTCGGGAAGATTAATTCGGATTTCTGTAAATCCTTAATTGTGTCAATCTCATACCACTGCGCAGAATTGAAAAAAACAGGTTTAAAAGAGAGGCTGCCTTCGGAGATCATTTCAGCAAATACAGTCTCATAATACTCATTCACAAGCCCGGAGGAAATGTGCTCTTCCAATCGCTTTTCGACCAGATGCCATGATGGCAGCGATAAGCTGTATATATTGACTGTTTTATGGCTGAATTCGCCCGCAACAACGCCGTTGTCCTGAATTTAAAGCCAAAACACGCAGTGACCGGTTGACTGTTGCCGTAGTGCCGCTCATCCATGGCAGTATGCGGGAGACAGCAATGCAATCAGGATAAAGCATATTTTCGAGCAAAAATGCATCAAAAACAATATCGCTCTCGACAAGCAGGAACGGCTCATCTATCATCTTCCTGGCCAGCCACAGCGAATAAATGTTGTTTGTTGTCCGGTATTGATAATTGACAATGTAATCGATAGTTAAGCCATTTATCGAATTACCCGGAAACCTGCGTATACAGGAATCCAGGTAGCCCACAACTACAATCAATCTTTCAAAACCATGTTGTCGCAGACAGAGAGTCAACCGTTCGAGTATCGATACCCCGCTAACCTCGGTAAGACACTTAGGCACATCATTTGTCAGGGGCTGCAAACGGCTCCCGGTTCCGGCAGCAAGCAGTAAAGCAGTGGTAATTCTATTGTTTTCATATTCAAATTTACCCATTTTATGTGTCTCCTTTGACTTCTGCCCGATCACCTGTAAAGAGATGCCAGCGTTAATTACATCAGTCAAGTTTAAGATTTGCCGGAAAAATTATCCAGATTTAGAAGAGGAACAAAAAACAGAAAAGCAACAGTTTCATACTCCTGGAAATACTGCAATTATTCCTGATTTCGTGAAATATTATAGCACAAGGCATGAAATAGTATATCTTATCTCCTGATCCTGTAACTCTCTGTATTTGACAAAAGCATCCAAAGAGTTTATGAGTAAGGTATTTCACATCCCTGTCTTTAACGAGACACAAGAGGAGGAATAAATATTTTCCTATTAAATTCCGAGATCAGATTTTATCCGCAATTTAATGCTATGTTATCAAATTGAATACGCAGGATAAGATAGAGACATTAAAAAAACTACTGGAGAGCGTACATTGTGTTTCAAATATTGATGAGACTATATCAGCAGTGCTTAAAAATTTATTTTTCTGTCCTTTCTGCGATGAATACTTTGCCGACCCGGACGCCTTCCCGGATCATATAAAGAAAGAACATTCAAACAAGCTTGTCACTAAAACAATTAAAATCGAAACACATGAAGTTGATGAAGATGCGGAATCTATCTATATTTGCCCGCATTGCCATTTTGCCGTTGACAACAACTGTTCATCGCCGACATCCGGCATTATCGATCATATTCTGACACATACCACTTCGATAGACCCGACAGCAAGGATTTCATTCCAGATTTCGAGCGATAAGGAGTTGATTCAAAAATACATTTCAGATAAAGCAGAAATAAAATTATTCCGTTGTTCTGTTTGCACAGACATATTCGGAGACCGCGAATCACTTCTGAGACATTTGTATTTCAAACATTCTGATGCCGGCTCTAAAAACACTCCATATGAAGTCATCAAATTGAAACGTTTAATCCTTTGAAAAAAACTCTACAAATCAATCTGCCCGGCACGTTCCTGCTTCTAATAATGTATCAACCTTTTTCCATCCCTGCTTCTGATATCTGACGTTCTCACACTTGCGGTGGGATTAAGCGCTCACATAAAATAGTAAAGTGAATAATAAATGAGTTTATTTGAATGGGGCAAAAAGAAGCTTGAGAAAGACGAAACGGTATTTTGTTCGAAATGTAATGAGGTAGTAAAATTAAAAAACTTTAAAGTTGCTTATATAGGAGTGCGTCAAATAGTTGAAGGTGAATGCCCGATATGCGGAAGCTTATATTTAAAGCCGCACTTGCCTCCTGAGAAATACGTCTGAAATATTCTTCGCATAAGTGAGAATGATTTTTTCGCAGAAAGGCATTAAATTCGATGTAATCTCTTTACCGGTCGAACTTGACGAGGAAATATCAGGTTCCCGATTTTTCTTCCACATATTTTACTACATCCTGGACTTTTAAAATCTTCTTTCTATCTTTATCGGGAATTTCAATGTTGAACTCTTCTTCAAAGGTCATAATAAGTTCAACGGTATCGGGTGAATCAGCGCCGAGAGTATCAGCAAATGATGCCTCCGGAGTTACTTTCTCAACATCAACACCAAGCTCTTTTGCTATTATGTCTTTTACACGTGTTTCAACCGACATCTATCTCCTTCCCCTTTTGAAATTGCAATTCATAAATTGAATCTGAAGTATGAGAATCAATTATACATCAAATTACCAACTACAGTTTCCTTAAGCTTTTTACCCGCTTTAAACTTAGATGTTTTTGCGGCGTTTATTTTTTACCAAAGACAGATATGGATATTGCAGATAATATTCAGCGAATATCGTATCATTATAAAAAGCCGGATTTAGCTGCTAATGTAGAAAACTATGACTATTAAGG
>CAJVZA010000087.1 GCA_913009315.1 uncultured Hippea sp. | reverse complement strand
GATGAGATGTGTTGTTTTTTTTTTTTTTTGTTGTATTTTGTGTTTTTTTTTTTTCAAGCAGAAGACGGCATACGAGATATATCAGTGTGACTGGAGTTCAGACGTGTGCTCTTCCGATCTCAACGATATTTGGAATATGCGGCGGCTACCAGATGCTCGGAGAAGAGATAATTGACAGAAAAAGCAATATAACTGTGAAAGGATTGGGACTTTTGCCTGTCAAAACGACCTTTTGGAGCGAAAAACAGACATCAAATTTAGTCGGAATTGTCAATTTGGATGAGATTAGCTGCAAAGTTGAGGGATATGAGATTCATCATGGAATAACAGAGCGAAAGGGCGGCGTAAGATCATTTATCACGGTTAAAGAGGTGAATGGAAGACCGAAAAAGTATGAAGACGGAGCAATCAGCGGGAACGCTTACGGCACATATTTTCATGGCATATTTCAAAACAGCGGCTTTACGCAAAAATTTTTGAATGTTGAAAGAAAAAAGGCAGGGCTCGGCGCCAAAAAATATGATGAATGGCCGATTTCTCGGGAGATAGACCGTTTTACCGAGTTGTTTGAATCTGCCATTGATATAAAAAAGATAGAACGGCTGGTAGAACTTTGAATATTTTCTCTCCTGATTTTCCGATTTTCGCAGCAGCAGTCGGCATTGATCTGTTGTTTGGAGAATACCCTGATATTATTCATCCGGTTGTATGGATGGGCAGGATGGCCGTCTGGTTTGATATAAAAACAGACTCTGACTTCATCAGATTTATTCTTGGCGGCATGCTGCTTGTTTCAAATGCAGCCCTTTGGTTTTTTATTGCATTTTTTTCATTTAAGCTTCCTTCTGTGCTGAGATTTGCGGTACAGGTATTTCTCCTGAAATCAACGTTCTCGATAACTGCTTTATACAGACATGTCAAATGCTGCCGAACAGATGATATAGAACGGATGAGGCAATCGGTTTCTATGATAGTCAGCAGAGATACATCGGAACTGGACAGACCGCATCTGATATCTGCATCGCTTGAAAGCTTATCGGAAAATATATCGGATTCGGTGGTGGCGCCGTTATTTTATTATGCGATTTTCGGCTTGCCTGCCGCAATGATTTATAGGTCTGTCAATACGCTTGACGCGATGATAGGGTACCGCACAAAATCATTTGAATGGTATGGCAAGGCATCTGCGAGAGCTGATGATCTGGCTAATTTTATTCCTGCAAGAATCACTGCATTAATCATTGCTCTGTTTTCTCCGAGAGCAGCCGTCAGAGCTATTTTTAAATATGCTCACACTAAGTTGAACGCCGCTTATCCGATGGCGGCAGTCAGCGGCGTACTGGGAGTGCTGTTCGAAAAAAAGGGTGTGTATAGATTTGACGGGCGGGAACCGGAAATCGGCGACATTGACCGCGGACTGAAACTGTTCAAACTTGTTGTTGCCGTTTCGCTGGCTTTGATGGCTGCGATAATACTATTATGGGGCACTGCCGCTAATCCATGAATGCCAATATTGAACTCCAAATCAGCTTTCTCAAACTATTATCTGCGGTTTGTATCTTAACGAAAAATTCAAATTTCCCGTCTGTAACGCTTGGAATTAATAGAGGTGCTATATGGTAATTCATGGAGGAACGCAGAATGACTCACTCGATTTCTCTATTTCCGTAAATCCGTATCAGCCTGTTTGGAGCAAAAATATTTTCCGTAAATTTCCCGAAATGTCTCTTAAATACAGCTATATAGAATGGATTGAGGAGAAATTTTGCAGGATATATGGTGAGGACAGTACAATATTGGCTGGTGCAACCGAGGCGCTTCAAATATTATCATTTACACTTATGGATAATGCCTCAGTTGTAATAGCTGAGCCTTGCTACGGCGAATATGAACGAATTGGAGGTTTTAAGGCCAAAAGAGTTATCAAGATTGCATCGGAATCAGGCGAGTTGAATCTGTCGGCTGCATTTATGACTGCAAAAAATTTACAGGAAAATGGCGATAAAACCGTTCTGATTTTTGCCAATCCAAATAATCCGACCGGAAGATATTTTCGCGGAATTGCCGGAGACGTCAAAGAACTGACTGATATCGGCGTCATTGTGGTTATTGATGAGGCTTTTATCGATTTTGTTGAAAATCCTGATGATTTTTCGGATGTCGTAAGAATAAGAAGTTTTACAAAATCATACGGGATGCCCGGTATAAGAGTAGGTTATGCAAAAACAGATCGATTCGGAAAACTTTTCAAAACTCATAGAATGCCTTGGGCGTCCGGAGCTTCGGGATTTCTATTTTTAGAGCATCTTTTGACGGATAATGGTAAGTTTTTATCGGAAAGCATGCTTAGAATACGGAATGAGTATAAAAGATTTGAGGAGATTGGAATGAGAACGAATTGCAATTTTGGATGTATTGATGTAGCTGATGCCGATAAGGCGGAAAAAAAATTGGATGAATTCCATATTCATGTGAGAAATTGCAGTTCTTTCGGGCTGAATAACAAAATTCGCGTATCAATAAGAACTCCCGAAGAAAACGATCGTTTGTTTGATGCGATCAGAAAGGCGGATATTTTATGATTGAACTTATAACAGGCGGCAGGAATGCAGGAAAAACATCAACCGCCATTGATTCGGCAAAAAAAATCGCATTAAAACGATATTATATTGCGACTGCGAGAAATTTGGACAGTGAAGTAAATACAAAAATACAAAGACATAAAATGCAGAGAGGAGATAAATTTGTAACCGTTGAAGAACCTCTGGATATTGCTGGTGCGATGAAAGACCTTGATAAAGATTCGGTTATCGTTCTGGATTGTCTGACAATGTGGACTGCGAATATGCTTTTTGCGGACAGAGAGAAGCTGATTTTTGAAACATCAAAAAAAATTATTGCAGAATTGTCACAATTTAGGAATAGTTTCGTCGTAACCAACGAAGTCGGTCTTGGAATAATACCCGAAACCGCACTTTCGAGAAAATACTCCTCGCTGCTTGGCGAAGTAAATAAACTGTTCGCCTCTGCTGCAGATATTGTTTTGCTTATGGTTGACGGAATCCCGCTTAAAATTAAGGGCAGCTTTTATCCGTAACGATTGTCTTGAGTTCCCTGCGAGCTTTATGAAGTTTCCCGTATACGAGTCTGTTGATAAACTCCTATTTGTCATTGCGAGCACCGAAAGGTGCGTGGCAATCCCTTTATTATCAACGTTTTTTGAGATTGTTCCGTCACTCTATTCCCAGCAATAACATTTATCAACAGGCT
>CAJVZA010000086.1 GCA_913009315.1 uncultured Hippea sp. | reverse complement strand
ATACATCACAATCAGCATATTGCGATGCGACATCTTTCCATCGAGGAGCCTCTTTATCTTTATGACATTTTTCTTGACAAGTGGGCTCATCATTCGGACATCCCTGATTATAAAGATCCTTGCTGACCCATTTCGTGTCACCAGTATATCCGAAACAAAATTGCTTATCGTCAGTTTCAGAAGAGTCCTGCTCTCGAACTTTTATAAGAAAGCCGAAGCTGTCAGATATCTCAGAGTAGTCCTCATGATAGGCTCGAGTTGGCCAAATCTCAATTTCCCGGTTGGTACCATTATTTGTGCTCCCTGGTAGAACGGGTTGCCAACCTATAGTCTTTTCATTTTCCTTTTTCTGAGAGAAAGAAAAACAATAATTCAATAGGTTTTGAGGGGTTTTATCTTCTTCGGTGCGGGCTAGTTTTTTAAAAAAATTCGGTTCAATTTCTTTGCGGATGTCAAGGACTAATGGATTAATGAACCGACGCAATCCCGGGTTGTTGATGATGTGAGACAATCTATGGTAGCTTCCCAAGGTCAAAACAACATTAAGCTGGTGAATTTTGTGCGTTTTGCCCTCCAATTCATGCAGCAACTGAACCATGGATTCAAAGTCCCAGAGATGATCCGGGTGCGCATGGCTAATAAGCACTATATCCACATCCATGAGACTGAATCCCATACGAAAAAGATTTCGGACATAATCAAAACCGGGATCAATTGCGATGCCTAAATCAACCTCACCATCACTGTCTGTCCGATAAATAAAATACCCCCCGCCAACAGACTTACCTTGTGCCGGTGTCAAAGAATTCCAGCGTTGTAAGCCGATAAAGCGCAAAGTTTGCTGAGGGGGTTGCTGAGAATGCCACGCTAAATGTTCTGTAAGGTGCTTCTCCGTATCCTGCATAATGAACTCGTAATCATTATGGTCCATATTTCTCTTTTCAGGAGGAAGTTCTTTTTTGTCAGACGGTATTTCTTTCTGAAAGGTCTGACAGAGCAGAAGGCCATCAAAACTTTCAGGCGAAAAAGACTCATTTATTTCCATCAAGCAATTTGTACAACCTCCTTTGGGGTCAGCTTTCCCTTTGACGCGATGCCAAATGAGCCGTTCGTCGCATCTCTTTAGCGCATGTATCTGCTGATTTTCACCGAATTCTTCATGAAATTCGTCCAGAGCTGCGAGTAATTGGAGATGATCATCTTTCAATAAGGTTAAGGTGATCGCTCCTTTACGTGAATTCTGAAAAGCAGCTGGGGGAATAGCTTTTTCTTTTAAAAGATAATTACTCATTTTTTTGTAAAAAACAGAAAGCCCATTTGTAAAATCTGGGAGGTCATCAGACCGGAGATTTTCTAGTTCTATGGTTTTGGTTCTATGATTCTTAGGACGTTCATCACGAATTACCGGCAATTTTTTTTTCTTAGAAAGGAATAAGTATAAATCGATAGTGTCTTCGAGAAGACAGGCGGAAGCATCTCCAGGCTTAATAAGTGAGGTAGGCAGGTTTAGTCGGAAGTCAGGCGGTTCTCCCCCCAATTTTCGCAGTTTATCCACGGTTTCCATTCCGAGTTTAAGGAGTTGCGCCCATCTGGAAAAATAGATTAACTCATCTTGATTATTACCCTCAACCCAATCCCAATAGGAAGAGGATCCCTGTTCGGCATGCCAAAATATTTTGATCAACCCTTTAAGATAGGTAAACGATTGTTTGATTTCTTCCGAAGTATTCTCATCACGAGTACTTTTCTCAATTTTCGATTTATTTTGTGGATTTGGTAAAATGCGAAGTAGCCTACTAGCTTTTTGCTCAAACCATTTAAGAGTATGTTCAACAAGTTGGGTTTTGATAGCCTTGTGAGAAGAGCCTTCCTCATTCAAAGGCAAAGTCACAACTTTAGGATTCCAGTCTTTGTCATTAAATATATCGTCGTGAGCTTTCTTCAGCCAATCTTTTGCACGATCATCGTTCTCCAAGTCTAGTTGAAGAAGAGCTTCTATTCGCTGAAGATCAATACGTCGTTGAAGATGATCCGTTGCATCACAAATTAACTTCTCGGGGCTATCCCCTTTGATTTTCAACAATAAATCATCTAAACCCTTGCTAAGTGTCTGTAGAGCATGATAACCTAATTGAAGTTTTAAATTTATCGCTGCTCGTTGAAGATATGCCGGAACAATGTTGATAAGATATTCTAAAACTATATCAACATTACGCTTATGTCCGCATCCTTCGCGGAGAATCTTTTCAATTTTTTCCTTGTTTTTTTCGGGCTTTTGTAACCAAAATTTTCTAATAACCCAGTTGAAGTCCAAGACAGCTTCCTGGTTACGCCCAACCATATGTTGGTATGCCATTCCTTTATTCCATAAAATCCAGCGATCGTAAGGCCCTCTTTCAGGATCGTCATATTCTTTGTAAAGCTTATACAGGGTATCTCTGGCCCTTTCCGCATATCCATAACTGGCTTCGCTTGTAGCCACAGCAGATTGTTCCATCAGATAATTGAATTTCGTCAGGATAAAATCTGTTTGGTTTTCTGATTTGCTAACAGGTATTCTCCTATCGAGAAAGGTGAGCAAATCCTCATATCTTTTGTTCCACGTGTCTTTATTATGGCATAGTAATTCAGCTCTAATCCGTTTGGCCCAAAATAGGTCAGACCAATTTTTGAGGAGTGGTTTTGGTTTTATACCTGCCTCATTTTTTAAGGGATATGGCGGTTTTTTTGCCCTAAAGAGTAGCGAGGCTTGAATAGTCTCAGATGATATAATGGAGGGAGTTATTCTGATAACTTCAACTGGAAAATCAAACTTTTTTAATCCAAATGCTTCAAGTGATTTTTTCCCATTTGGTTTATAAAGGTCATCAATATAGCTTTGAGCGTTAGTGCTTAACCCAATAATGTCATTTACTTCATCATATAACTCGCAATCGATACACAAATCGATTATTTGGTTTACCTTTTCCAAGTCATAAATTATGTCAGAACATTCGGGCATTACATCGGCACCTACGCGGTTGGGAGGTTGGTCGGTAACAAATAATGAGATCGGAAATCACATTATTGCATTCAAGCCAAGCTTACCGACAGCTATGGCATGAAGAGCACTGCTTGCAAACCACTCCCTTGCTATTGGCCTCAATGATATCGATGGGGAAGCTCATCTTGGTCTGCTTGACAATTCTCGGCTTTTCATACTTTTTGATCTTTTTGACGTCTTTCATGCGGATACCTCCTCAATTATGCTATTTTCCAACGCATACCGAATTATTTCCGACAAGTCCTC
>CAJVZA010000085.1 GCA_913009315.1 uncultured Hippea sp. | reverse complement strand
CGTCTTATTCGTAGCGACATGAAAATCAACATCTTCGGTGAACTCTTCCAGGTTCCGCCAGAACTCATGTATGAATACGTGGTGGCTACAATCGATGTCAAAGATCAAAAACTACACCTCTTTCTGGGCAAATCCCAGATCAAGGAATTTGATTACAATTTGCGATAAAAAATAAAGAGTGTCCACGATGTCATGGCACATAAAAGTGTTCACGATGTTGTGGCACTCAACAACTAGTACATAAAAAAACAGGGGGTGTTGCTCAGATTCGATTTAATTTATACTTGACTAATAAAATGTACCTATAATATAATCTTATATTGTTATTAGCAGACCTTTGATTAACTCGGAGCCAAAAACACCTAAAAACAACAAAATTGAAACAAATCGAATAAAAGACACAATTAAAATTAATATAACCAATTAAAATAATTGATAATTTTATCCATTTGTGCTATAAAAAATCATCAAATACACAAATGGAGAAGGCCAAATGGGATTTAAATCAAAACATAAATATCTTACATTTTCAGATCTTGAGAAAGTATCCAGAGATCAAAAAAATAAAAGTCTTGAAACTCTTATGAACTTGGAGAACACTATCGCCTGGGAGAAAATAGAAGCCATCCTTATGAGAGACTATCCGGTAGGCAATAAAAAAGAAGGTAACAAAGCTTACCCTCCTCTATTTTTATTCAAGTGCCTGTTAATACAAAAGTGGTTTCGGATCAAATCAGACCCTGAACTCGAAAATCTGATCAATGATCGCAGGTCATTTCGAAAGTTTTTAGGATTATCAGAGGTTGATGCATCACCGGATCATTCAACCTTTTCAAAATTCAGAAAGAGGCTGACTATAGTGGACCCCAAAAATGAGACAGTGTGTTAAGGTGTGTTTCCAAGAAAAAGGAGGCACAGAATGGGCAGAAAAAAACATAGCAAGGAATTGAAGTCAAGAATTGCCCTTGATGCAATAAAGGGTCAGAAAACAATATCTGAATTGGCTTCAGAATATGGGGTTCACGCTAATCAAATAAGTAGATGGAAGAAGCAGTTGCTTAATGCGGCCCCTGATATTTTTACCATGGGAAAAGACAAAGAGGCTGAGAAGAAAGAGGTTGAACGAGATCGTTTATATAAAAAGGTTGGACAATTACAGATCGAAGTGGACGGGCTAAAAAAAAGACAGGTTATCTGGGATGAGCGTAGGCAAGAAGATACAATGCATAAATCCCAAAGATTCCGATCTCAGTATCAGCAGATAGTGCGACTTGCTGGGGCTGCCACGGTCATCTTACTACCGGCCCAGGATTTTCACTTTTGAAAGTAATGAGAATTTAGAATTAATGAGGCTTATCGACGAAGAATTTCTCAGGCATCCTTTTTATGGGAATCGAAAGATGAGGGACTATTTGAACCGCCAGGGTTTTTCTGTAAACCGCAAATGTGTTCAACGACGGATGCGTTTAATGGGTATTGAATCAGTGGCTCCCAAACCGAATACAAGCAGGCCACGCAGAGAACATAAGGTGCACCCATATCTCCTGAGGAATTTGTCGATCACAGAGCCTGATCAGGTCTGGTGTTCCGACATTACCTATATCCGGCTGGCGCATGGATTTGTGTATCTGACGGCAGTTATGGATTGGGCAAGCCGCTATGTGCTGTCCTGGGAGGTGTCTGTGACAATGGATGACGATTTCTGTGTAAATGTTCTGAAGAGTGCTCTTCGTAAGCATAACAGCCCTGAGATATTTAACACCGATCAAGGTTCGCAATATACCGGTAATGCTTTTACCAGCACACTGAAAGAAAGAGATATCAAGATCAGCATGGATGGCAAAGGACGTTGTATGGATAATATCTTCATAGAACGTTTATGGCGATCAGTGAAGTACGAAAAGATATTTCTCGAAGAGTTTGAAACAGTAACGGAATTGATTACTGGGCTGAAAGAATATTTTGAGTTTTATAACTATGAGCGACCGCATCAGTCGTTCTCAGGAAAAACACCTGCTGAGATGTATTGGGGAGAGAAAGTTGCCAACATGGCAGCGTGAAGAACTTGGTTGAAAATCAAAAAGAAATACACCTTAATTCAGGAGAAAGTTGTCCTTGACTTGGGGTCCACTTCAGACAAAGGGAAAATTTAATTTGACTGTTAGTGACATTCTAAACCAATTTTCTAAAAAAGGTCTAACAATAAATGAAGGTATGGCTGTAGATGCCAGAGTCGTTAAATCAGCCAGCCGCCCTATGAGCAACAAAAAGCTGGAGGAACTAAAAGCGAAGCGGGAAACCCCTGAAGACAGGCTTGATAAAAATGGAAAGCCTTTAAAGTTTGCAAAAGATATTGAATCCAACTGGGTAACAAAAAATGATAAGCATTATTATGGACTTAAAGAACACACAGCCGTTGATGCAAAGCATGGATTTGTCTTGGCAGCTGTTTTAAGCAAAGCCTCAGTACATGATACCAATTATCTGGCGTATTGCACTTTATATGGTCGTCACACAGATCAGAAGCTTGGATTTGTATATGCGGATAAAGGATATCATGGAGAACCTAACCGGTTATTCTTAGCCCTGAATAAATTTAAAGACGGCATTATGAGAAAGGATGAAAAAAATGCCAAACTGACTGAGCATGAGCTTGAAAGAAACAAAAAGATATCTAAAGTCAGATATATTGTTGAACAGTATTTTGGGTTAAGCCATCTTCATGATGGCGGACAAAGGGCCAGATTTACAACCATAGATAAAAACCACATAGATATCTGGTTCAGACAGGTTGCGTTTAATATAAAAAGAGGGTTTAAGATATTTCAAAAGCAAGCAGCAACAGCATAGCTGCGCCCAAATGCTAAAAAAGGGCGATAGAGAGTGAGCTTTGGCTATTTATAGGTAAAAAAGCATGAAAAATTGAAAAAATTTTTGTTAAATCGATAAAAAATTTGAAATTTTAGAATGATTTTAAATCTAAGATAAAAAATAAATGAATATAGTAATTAATCAAAGGTCTCTAATACGCACCCAATAAGACAAGAGCTGGCAATATTAAACCAGCCACGGCTATTTTTTAAAAGCGCTGAACCTATAAGTTAGTCTTTTGTTTGATTGAAACCGTGGTCGCCAGCATTGCAGTGGCAATGTTATAAGCATGCTTAGCAAAAAAAAATTGCTTATAACACCTGCGCATCAAGATCGGAAGAGCACACGTCTGAACTCCAGTCACACTGATATATCTCGTATGCCGTCTTCTGCTTGAAAAAAAAAAATAAAAACATATAAACATAAAAAAAAAAAAAAAAACAACCTCC
>CAJVZA010000084.1 GCA_913009315.1 uncultured Hippea sp. | reverse complement strand
GGACGCTCTTCCGATCTGCTGCCGCCGAGACTCTGTACTACATAGGCATGACGAATTCTGAGAGCATTATGACCCGGATGGAAGTCTGTCTCCAATTTTCCCGAAACACCGTTTCCGCTGTTGAACTTGAAGCCGAGTCTTGTTTGAGTGACATCAATTCCCGACCAAGTTACCTTGGATTTTTTTGTCGCCACAATGCCGCTTACACCGGCATTTTTGTCCCACTGAGTATAGGTTCTGATAAACCCGTACATCGTTACATTTGTCCCGCCGCTTGTGGTAATCGTACCTGCGCTACTTGTTGTAGCAATCGCCATTGCTCCGCCTGCTATAGCAGCTGCAGCAACCAAACTAATGAAACTTTTCTTCATACGTTCCTCCATAAAAGAATTTTCAATTTTTTTATTTTAACATCATGATTTTTGTTGTCAACACCTTTTCCCGAAACCTCAAGAAATTGCCCTTCTATTTTTATCGTTCACCTCCTCCCTTCTTTTGAAAAATCTGCTTCCATAAATTCCCCCTCCAACAAAAAATCTATCTCATAATAATACATAAATTAAGTATTGTCAAGCATTTATGAAAAAGAAGTTAAGAAGTATTGATATGTTTTTGATAAGCGAAAGATGCGCCTGTTTTTGAGACTGTCACACTGCGTTTGCAGAAGCAATGAAGCCTTTCGACAGAATTTTTTCCGATGTATATAAAATATATATAAAACGGTATAAATATCGAGGTGCGAATATGGTGCAATATATCAAATTCTAATTTTTAAATCCCGCCCGTTTTTAATTTTTACGGACAATGCCTGTCGTGCAGCAGTCTCATTTATTGTTTTAATCGCCGGATTTGGGCTCAAAATGATTGTTTATAAAATTATACAGAGATATTCCTTGAGTTGGATTTGAAAATAATTAAAAATAATCTACAATAACAAAATGTATATAGATAAAAAGTATCTTGCTTCGACAGATGTGATAGATAGTGATAACGCCGTTGTAAAAGAATATGCGTTGAGTGCAATAGGGGATGCGGCAAGCGACCTTGATAAGGCGGTAAGAATTTATTATAAAGTTAGAGATGATATATGGTATGATCCGTATGCTCCGTTTTTTCTGCCTGCTCATTACAGAGCAAGTAATATCGTAAAAATTAAAAAAGGCTTCTGCATACCGAAAGCGGTTTTGCTGGCAGCAGCGGCAAGAGCTGTCGGAATTCCATCAAGATTGGGATTTGCGGATGTAAAAAATCACCTTTCTACCAAAGCCTTAATTGAATTTTTAGGATCCGATATTTTTGTTTATCATGGTTATACCGAGCTTTATATTGAAGGAAAATGGGTGAAGGCGACGCCGGCCTTCAATAAAGAGTTATGCAGCAGATTTAATATTGAACCGTTAGAGTTTGACGGCAGAAGCGATTCGATATTTCAGGAATGCAATGCTGCGGGTAAAAAATTTATGGAATATATAAAAGAACATGGCAGCTATGCGGATTTGCCGCTTGATAATATTTTGTCTGCATGGAAAGATATATATGGAGAGGAAAGGGTGGCGAACTGGGTCAAGTTAATAAAAGACAATAAAAATACAGTGCGCAGCCATGATGATATCTGGAAAGCGAATATAACAGGGAGGTAGATTTTGGAAAAGAAAATTTTGCTTGAGGAAAATGAAATACCGAAATATTGGTATAATATTCTGGCAGATATGCCGTCACCCATTGATCCGCCGCTTGGTCCGGACGGGAAACCTATAGCAGCCGATGCGCTTACTCCGATATTTCCGATGGAGATTATAAAACAGGAAATGTCGGCACAGGCTGAAATTCCGATACCCGAGGAAGTGAGAAGCTATTATGCTTACTGGAGGCCTACGCCGCTGATCAGGGCCACAGGTATGGAAAGAGCGTTAAAGACGCCTGCTAAAATCTATTTTAAGAACGAATCTGTTTCACCTGCGGGAAGTCACAAGCCTAACACATCCGTGCCGCAGGCTTACTATAATAAACTTGAAGGAATTAAAAGGCTTTCGACTGAAACCGGAGCCGGTCAATGGGGAAGCGCCCTTGCATTTGCATGCAAACTTATGAATCTTGAATGCACGGTATATATGGTGAAGGTGAGCTTTCAGCAAAAGCCGTACAGAGCATCGATGATCAGAACCTGGGGAGCAACAATATGGCCGAGCCCGTCTAATCAAACATCGGTTGGAAGAGAATTTCTAAAAAAAGATCCTGATAATTCGGGAAGCCTCGGTATAGCAATCAGTGAGGCTGCCGAAGATGCCGCTACTCACGAAGACACGCATTATTCTTTGGGCAGTGTTCTGAATCATGTTCTTCTGCATCAGACTGTTATCGGTCTTGAAGCAAAAAAGCAGTTTGAAAAAATAGGAGAATATCCTGATGTGATAATTGCTCCATGCGGAGGGGGAAGCAATCTCGGAGGCATATCGTTTCCTTTTTATCGTGATAAATTCGCAGGCAAAAATGTCAGGATTGTGGCGGTAGAACCTAAATCATGCCCAACACTTACAAGAGGTGAGTTCAGATATGATTTTGGCGATTCAGCCGGCTTTACGCCTTTGATGAAAATGTTCACTCTGGGACATAACTATGCGCCTCCGTCAATTCATGCCGGAGGTCTTCGTTATCATGGAGATTCTCCTATCATCAGTTATCTCGTTAAAAACGGCCTAATGGAGGCAATAAGCGTTGATCAGCTGGAGACATTTGAAGCTGCCTTGCTTTTTGCCGGAACGGAAGGAATCATTCCTGCTCCCGAATCTGCACACGCAATAAGAGGGGCAATAATTGAGGCGCTGAATGCAAAGCAGGAGGGCAAAGAGAAAACCATTTTGTTCAACATGAGCGGTCATGGCAACTTTGATATGTCCGCATATGATGATTACCTTGCGGGAAAGCTGCATAATTATGAGGTAACCGATGAGGAGATCAGGCAGTCGCTTTCATCAATTTCATCAATATAGAAGCTGAAGGTAGGTTGTGCGCAGATGTTTTTAAGGGTGAGCGCTTTTGTTGATTCGTAAACGGATCATCCTGAACTGTAATCGGCCTTCTGCCTGCCTGCAATTTGTACCTTTCCTCTGATGATACCTGTCTGCGTTACCTGCACCGTTGGAGCGGCAGGCAGGTGCAGTGTCCGCACAGGCAGGCGGATTCGAACTCTCAATCGAAACGCTTAGAATTAATAAAGGTGTCCTGAGATATTGGAATCATATCTCAATATAAAACAAAATCGGCGGGCACTAAGCTTAAATTAAGAAGTTATGTCAAATGTAAAGAGTCTGTTGATAAACTCCTATTTGTCATTGCGAGCAC
>CAJVZA010000083.1 GCA_913009315.1 uncultured Hippea sp. | reverse complement strand
ATGCCACTGACAAAAGATGTCGGGAAGGCGTTCTGAGAAAGGAGACGGGAAGCCAGAAAACCTTGCTTGACTAATCTAAATTCATTTCCCCGGAGTAGGGAAGGAGGTTTCTATGAAAGAACTGTTTAATATTGAGCCTGTTTCAAAGGATATCGAACAGGCGTTAAAAAATAGAATTGACAATAAAACCAAACCGATTGGGTCGCTCGGAAGGCTCGAAGAATTGGCTTTGCAGATCGGATGTATACAAAACACGCTTAGCCCCAAGCTGAATAATCCTACAATTATTGTCTTTGCCGGAGACCATGGCGTAGCCGGTGAAGGTGTAAGCGCCTATCCTCAGGAAGTTACGGAACAGATGGTGCTGAACTTTCTCAATGGAGGTGCAGCCATAAATGTTTTTTGTCGTCAGAATGACATTGCATTGAAGGTTGTCGATGCCGGTGTTAATGCGGATTTTGAATCTGATTCTAAACTAATCAATGCCAAAATAGGTTACGGCACGAAAAACTTTTTGTATGAACCTGCGATGAGCATATCTCAGGCTGAGCAGGCAATTAAAAAGGGAGCTGAAATTGTAAAACAGGCATCTTTTTCAGGATGCAATATTATCGGATTTGGCGATATGGGGATCGGCAACACATCATCCGCTTCAATCATTATGAGTTTGCTGGGAGATATTCCAATCAATGAATGCACGGGACGTGGAGCGGGTTTGGATGACGAAGCACTCAAGACAAAGGAGACCATTCTGGCAAATGCCGTCAGTAAACTTGCCTGCGACCGAACTCCTATTTCAGTTCTATCTGCCTTCGGAGGATTTGAGATTGCAAT
The DNA here is from genome assembly GCA_913009315.1 of uncultured Hippea sp. Lineage (GTDB taxonomy): Bacteria > Campylobacterota_A > Desulfurellia > JAADFJ01 > JAADFJ01 > JAADFJ01. The sequence continues at coordinate 2,949 of CAJVZA010000083.1, read as the reverse complement.
GATGAGCGGGGCTATGCTTCAGGCCGCAGCACTAAAGATGATATTGCTGATAGATGGATTTATAGTTACTTCAGCGCTTTTAACTGCATTCAGAACTGATCCGAATATTCTTGATTATTGCATATTTACTCACCGTTCCAATGAGAACGGCCACACGCTCCTGATGCGGTTGTTCGGCAAAGAGCCGCTTCTTGATCTCGGTATGCGTCTTGGCGAGGGAACCGGAGCCGCGCTGGCTTATCCGATAGTCGAAGCCTCGGTAAATTTTTTAAACGAGATGGCCTCATTTGAATCCGCAAATGTCAGCAAAGCAACATCATGAAAGCTGTCTCACTTTGGAGCGGCGGAAAAGACAGCACTTTTGCATGCAATAAAGCAATAAAAGAGGGTCATCAAATAGTTTCTCTCGTCAATCTGCTGCATGATGACGGAGCGCACTCGTTGTCTCATGGTATTTCGAAAGAAATTATCAATATTCAGGCGCGATCGGTCGGACTGCCGCTTGTCCAGAGAGAGATGGCATGGAAAGCGTACAGAGAGCAATTTATATCGCTGATGAGGAATTTCAAAAAGATAAACGGAATCGAAGGGATAGTTTTTGGTGACATTTATCTTGAAGCTCACAAAGAGTGGATAGAAGATGTCTGCAGTGAGATTGAAGTCAAAGCAATTATGCCGCTTTGGGGCATAAATACAGAGAAGCTTGCCGGAGAGTTCATAGATTTAGGATTTGAAGCAATCATCGTGGCGGCAAACAACAAATTCATGGGACCTGAATTTTTGGGGCGTAAATTTGATCATACTCTGATTGATGAATTAATAAAAATTGGAATCGACCCATGCGGTGAAGAGGGAGAATTTCACACATTTGTGTATAACGGACCCATATTCAACGAAATGTTTAACTTTTCAATGATACGGAAACGATTTTCCGACAATCATTGGTTTTTGGATCTGAATTAATCGACTTTCAGAGTGCAGACGCCAATGTAACTGAGGAAAGATGTTTAAAAATATAGCCGGTGCTGTAGCCTTTTTGTCCCGAATACCGCTGAAATCGAATGCAGAACCGAAAGATTGTGTAAGGCATTTTCCGTTTGTCGGATATATTTCAGGCGGATTACTGGCGGTACTTTTATTGGCCGGAAGATCGCTTCCTATGGTAGCCGGTGATCTATTCATATTATATTTTCTGTTTAACGCTTTCTATTTTGACGGTCTTATCGACACAACCGATGCATTTATGTCTCAGCGCAGCAGAGAAGGAAAACTCAGGATTATGAAACTGGGAAACATCGGTCCGATGGCGCTTCTCGTAGGAACGCTTTATATTATCAGCAAGCTGCATATTGTTGCTGTTATACCGTTATGGGGTGTTGTTGCAAGCAGTGTTTCATCTAAATATGCAATTGTGGTAGCTGCCGCCATTTCACGTCCTGCTAAAAATGACGGCTTGGGGGCTTTAATTATGCCGATCAAAATTAACTCACTTTTATGGTCTTCAGTCTATCTTGTGCCGTTTCTATTTTTTCCAAAATCATTGATACCGCTTTCAGCAGCCATTTTAGCAGGAATTGTTGTTGTGTGGATTTCCCATAAGATGATATCCGGTATCACGGGCGATGTTTTTGGTGCAGTAGAGGAGATATCCGAACTTTTTGCAATGGCAGCAGTATTATACTGGTGTTCTTGAAAACCTTATGCAGATTATGCTTATGGTACGATGAAATATCTTAAATGGTGTTCTGCGCTGCAGTCTTGTGAGAGTATGGAAATTCAGAGATGTCGATATACATGAGAAAGGCGATAATGGTTCAGGGAAGTTCATCAGGTGTTGGAAAATCGATGATAGCACTTGCACTTGCCGGACATTTTAGAAAAAAGGGGCTGAAGGTTGCTCCGTTTAAAAGTCAGAATATGTCTTTGAATTCTGCAGTAAGTGCGGAGGGCGGCGAGATGTCGCGTGCTCAGTATATTCAGGCTATTGCCGCAGGAGCTGTTCCGTCATGCAAGATGAATCCTATACTTATAAAGCCTGAGTCAAGTGGTGCTCAGCTTATAGTTAAAGGCAGGCCGTACGGACAGATAGACTCGAGTTACTATATGAACTCTAAGAAGAATCTGCTGTGGAGCATAGTAACGCAAGCGCTTAACGATTTAATGAATGATAATGATATAGTGATAATAGAAGGAGCCGGGAGTCCGGCGGAAATTAATCTCAAGAACTGCGATATTGCAAATATGAGAGTGGCGAAAGCCGCAGATGCTCCTGTAATCCTTGTTGCGGATATCGATAAAGGAGGAGCATTTGCGCAGGTTGTCGGGACAATGTCGCTGCTTGATGATTCCGAAAAAAGAATGGTTGCGGGATTTATATTCAACAAATTCAGAGGCGATGTCTCTTTGCTTGGAGATTATCCGGAAAAAACGGCAGAGGCGCTGGGAATCGACTATTTCGGCACAATGCCTTATGTGTGTCACAGAATAGCCCAGGAGGATACATTTGTGCCATGGCAGGAAGGGCAAAAAGAAAAAACCGATGATCTTAAAATTGCTGTCATAAGACTGCCCCATATGTCAAATTTTGATGATTTTGATCCGCTTTTATGGAATACCAATGTGCAGTTCATCCAATCAGGTAAAATAGACGCTGATATTGTAATAATTCCGGGAACAAAATTAACTTTTGAGGACATGGACTGGCTCAAAAAGAACGGCATTGCGGATGAGATTATAAAAATGCACAAAATGGGTGCAACGATATTTGGAATATGCGGCGGCTACCAGATGCTCGGAGAAGAGATGGTTGACAGAAAAAGCAATATAACTGTGAAAGGATTGGGGCTTTTGCCTGTCAAAACGACCTTTTGGAGCGAAAAACAGACATCAAATTTAGTCGGAATTGTCAATTTGGATGAGATTGGCTGCAAAGTTGAGGGATATGAGATT
>CAJVZA010000082.1 GCA_913009315.1 uncultured Hippea sp. | reverse complement strand
TGCTGAAAACCGGCTCATAAAGCTAAAAAGAGATAACTCGCAGTTTCTTTTCACAATTACGAAAGGTAAAATAAAAGATAAGCAAGGTTGTAACAGTTATTACTTATACGGCTCCTAAGCTCAGACAATCTCTTTTCTTAACGCTTGATGAGCCGGTTTTCTTAACGCAGATTTCCCAACGCGGGCAAAGAGAATAAGATAAAGAACATTATGAATATTTTCCTTTCCATCATCGCGCAAAGTATCTCACCACAGGCAGGATGCCTATGATACACTGAGACTGCCGCGGCCTTCGGCCTCGCAGTGACAGAAAACAGAGGTCATTTGCGAGCACCGAAAGGTGCGCGGCAATCCCTTTATTGTCAACGTTTTTTGAGATTGTTCCGTCACTCTATTCCCAGTAACGACATTTTTCAACAGACTTGTAAGCTGTTCAATGTTCTCGCGTGTTATTGACAGCCCATACGGATTTTAGCCTGGATACTCATTCGATTATTGATGGCTGTTGTTAGAACTTTCTATTGACAACTTAAAATGGAATGATATTTATATAGAAGTGGGGCTGTAGCTCAGCTGGGAGAGTACAACGCCGGCAGCGTTGGGGTCAGGGGTTCGAGCCCCCTCAGCTCCACCATATTGAAAATTTATGATCATGCGGGAAAGTTTACGATAATATAAAGACGCTTAATTAATTCGTAAACGATCATCCTGAGCCTCAATTCTCCGGTAGGGCAGAAATTACAGGTAATGACGGATTATGTCTACTGTCGGAGTTTGCAACGCAAAGGAAGCATTATTGAGTTGGAAAACATAAGTCCTTCGGATTGTTTAAAAGAAGTATTATAAAGGGAAATCGGCACGTTAGAAGTTTGTTTACACTGTTGAGGTATTGCAGCTCAGCGCGGCAATCTCGTCTTTGGACTGCCGCGTTGTTTCACTCCTCGTAGTGACAGGAGGGAAAATCATGCGACTACTTTTCCCCGTCACTGCGAGGCCGAAGGTCGCGGCAGTCTCATTAGATTGCTCCGCTGCGCTTGCAACGATAAAACATGATGATAAAATAGCGTTCTTAGGTAAGATAAAATATTTTGTAAAAGGAGCGATTATCCAATGAAAAGATTTCAGAAAGCAATGTTGGTTTTGTTGTTTAATATGTTAATCATCGGTTTGGCCGGAGGTTCTTATGCAGGAAACATTCAACAGCACAGAGTAAAAACTATCTTTGACTACAAACAAGAGTTGAAGTTGACAAATAAGCAGATTTCTAAGATAAAAGAGACACTGATTAAATTAAATAAAAAGGTAACTCTTTTGAAGGCCAAACTTATTGTTGCCGGTTCTAACTTACAGGCGCTATTGAAGAAGAACGGCGATATTGGACTGATAGACAAAAAACTCAGAGACATCTTTGATTACAGAAGAGGAATTATTATTACCGATTTGATATCATCAAGAAGCATAAAAGGTATGCTTACCAAAAAGCAGATTAAAAAGTGGAAAGAGATTCAGGCCGAAAATAGAAAAAAGAAATAGAGCACATCTTCGGCCGCGTTTTTGCCCCGATGAAATATATTAAGCATTTTACAGAGTAAACATCTGACATAACTCCTTGATTTGAGCTTATAGTTAAACCGATAGGCTTAGCTGTCTGCCGGGTAACCCTTTTCTTCTCCGTTATGTGCGAAGCAGATGCCTGTGATACATTATGAAACCACTGCACAATAAACGAATTCACAGCTTTTTATAAGGTTTTCTATAGGGCACTTCTGTTAATTCTAAGCGTTTTAGATTGAGAGTCCAGATTAGTCTCATCAAGGCACGCAGACAGGCGACGCACAGGCAGGTGAATTTGGGACTCAGGATGATCGTTTACGAATTAACAGAAGCGTCCTTAACTAACCGGTTAGTACCTCAAATTTTAATTTCTAAATCTCACCCTTTCTTTGACTTCCGTGTATTTGTTTACTGTGCAGCAGTCTCATAATTTAAAAAAAGCAGATATTGCAACTCCGCATATACAGATATTTTTAACCTCTTGACAAGATTATTTCGAATAGATAGAATAAGAACTAATTAGATTTTGGTTTTAGATAATTGATTAAAAAAAACGGTAAGATGCCTAAGAGGGCATTTATTATATATTATTTTTTATATGTATTAAACTTTTTTAAGGGAGGTAAGCTATGGGACTAATTGTTGACAAGATGGAGAGTATTATTCCGCAGTGGCGCGGTAGAGTCAAAAAGCTGATCAAAGAACATGGCGATACGGTGTTGAGTGAGGTTACCATAGCGCAGATTTATGGTGGAATGAGAGGCGTCAAGGGTCTTGTATGCGATACGAGTTATCTTGATCCGTACGAAGGAATACGATTCAGAGGATACACGATTCCGGAAACGCTGAAAATGCTTCCGAAAGAAAATGAAAAAGCTTATCCGTATCCGGTGGGACACTGGTATCTTCTTTTAACAGGTGAAGTTCCTACTCAGGAAATCGTAGACGATCTTCAGAACGAGTTTCACAGCCGTCAGGTAGTTCCGAAATATATATGGGATGTTATCGATTCCGTACCAATTGATACTCATCCTATGACTCAATTTTCTACGGCAGTTCTTGCACTTCAAAGAGAATCCCTTTTTGCCAAAGAATATGAAAAAGGCATAAAAAAGACAGAGTACTGGAGACCGTTTCTTGAAGATGCCATGAATCTTCTTGCAAAATTGCCTGTGATGGCTGCTTATATTTACAGGCGTATCTACAAATCCTACACACCTATTGAACCGTCTTCTACGCTTGATTGGGGAGCAAATTTTGCTCATATGATGGGATATGAAAGCGTAGAATATAAAAATCTTATGAGGCTTTATCTCATTTTGCACAGCGATCATGAAAGCGGCAATGTAAGTGCTCACGCCAATCATCTCGTTTCTTCGGCACTTTCGGATCTTTATTATTCGATTTCGGCAGCGCTTGATGGACTGGCAGGTCCTCTTCATGGGCTCGCAAATCAGGAATGCCTGAAATGGGTTCTTGGATTGATGGAGAAATTCAACGGTGTTCCAACCGAAGAACAGATTGAAAAGTTTGCCTGGGAAACACTTAATTCCGGACAGGTAATACCCGGTTACGGTCATGCTGTTTTGAGAAAAACGGATCCGAGATATACAGCTCAAAGGGAATTTGCCTTAAAGTATCTGCCCGATGATCCTGTATTTCAGACAGTGAGCAATGTGTACAAAGTTGTCCCGGATGTGCTTAAAAAACATGGAAAAGCAAAAAATCCATGGCCGAATGTTGATGCCCATTCAGGAGCACTTCAATATCATTACGGGATTGTGGAGACCGGTTTTTACACGGTTCTGTTTGGTGTTGCCCGCGCTCTTGGCGTTGCCGCAGAGGTAATTTGGGATAGAGCTCTGGGTTTTTCAATTGAACGGCCAAAGTCGGTTACAACAAAACAGATTGAAGAATTTGTCGCAAAGAAATAGCTAAGTAAGAACCGACTGACTTTCTTATACGAAATGCCAGCCTATATCTAAAATTTAGAGGTGTTATTATGATTTCAAATGTAAAGGTAAGCGTTATTGGAGCCGGTCATGTAGGTGCTACCACAGCAATGCGCGTTTTGGAGAAGAATTTGGCAAAAACCGTGATTCTTCTTGATATCGTTGAGGGGCTTCCTCAAGGCAAGGCTCTTGATGAGATGGAAGCGGCTCCGATTGAAGGTTTTGATGGTGAACTTATAGGAACAAATGATTATAAAGATACCGCAAATTCCGATATTATAATCATCACATCAGGTTTGCCGAGAAAGCCAGGGATGAGTAGAGACGATCTGCTTGAGAAAAATGTGAAGATTGTTAAATCGGTAACCGAACAGGTTGTGAAATATTCCCCGAACGCCATTTTATTAACGGTTACAAATCCGCTTGACGCGATGGTTTATACAGTAAAAAAAGTTAGCGGTTTTGATGACAATCATATAGTAGGCATGGCGGGATGTCTTGATTCTGCCCGTTTTTCGCGATTTATTGCATGGGAAGCAGGTTGTTCCGTTAAAAATGTCAATTCTTTTGTGCTCGGAGGTCATGGCGATACAATGGTACCGCTTACGCGCTACTCAACTGTTTCCGG
>CAJVZA010000081.1 GCA_913009315.1 uncultured Hippea sp. | reverse complement strand
TTGTGTAGTATAGTAGGCGAATTCATGGTGGGTCGAGGCAATCTATATTTTTTTTTTTTTGTTTTTTATTCTTTTTTTTTTATTTTATTGTTGTTTTTTTTTTTTTTTCAAGCAGAAGACGGCATACGAGATATATCAGTGTGACTGGAGTTCAGACGTGTGCTCTTCCGATCTTCTCGCTTATTTCCACCTACGAGGTGGAAACAGGAACATGGGACTGCTTCGGCCTCGCAGTGACGAAAAATAGAGGTCATTGCAATCGCGCAGTGAAGCAATCTCAAAAAACGTTGACGATAAAGGGATTACCATGTACCTTTGGGTGTTCACGATGACGAAGAGGGAAACTAAAACTTGATGAATAAAGGATTGCGATAATATATCTTTTAATTTGATTTATATTTGATGTTTACAGAGAAAATTATGGATTTCAGGAAATATGGCTGCCATATTGTCCTTGCAGGAGGAAAAAGCTCAATTATTAAACCTTTGGCAATGGCCAAATGATTCAATTATCAAAAGATATTTATATATGTGGAAAACAAGTCTCACAGAAATTATTAAAAATGAATTTGGCGAAAGTCGGAATATATGCAAAGATTCAGCAGATAATTATTATGAAAAACCAAGCAGAATAAAAAAGAATTCTCTTGCAATTGAGCGTGCTTAAAGTCTGCCTGGGAGAATTATTTGAAGTCTGATTTGCTTTCCAAATTGGTTAATGATATTGTTAATTTCGCTGGAAAAAACGGCAGCTAACAAAACGCTTCGCGACCGTTCTTTCGGTGGTGCTTCATGGCGGCCGGCGAGCTTCGGCGCAGCACTTAAAAGGAGATAGAATGGAAAATATAATTATTTCAGAAGTAAAGAATGAGGTGGTTACAATCACACTTAATCGACCTGAGAAAAAGAATGCTTTATCTGTGATTCTGCGAGATAAAATATCAGATGCGTTAAACAAACTATCGGGAAACAGTGCTGTAAAAACCGTAGTTATCACAGGAACAGGTGATGTTTTTTCAGCCGGTTTTGATATGAAAGAATTCCAAAAAGGAATAACGGATAAAGATTTCAACGGTAGACTATGGTCATCAAGCGATAGATTTCATCATTCCATTTTATTTTTTCCGCTGCCAATAATTGCAGCGATAAATGGTCCTGCTATTGCCGGTGGGTTTGATCTGGCAGCTATGTGCGATATTCGGGTATGTACGGAAAATACGATATTTAGTCATCCTGAAATCTCTTTTAGTGAGGTTATGTATTCGCCTCTGCATGAATTATTGGGTGGTGCACTTGCAAGAGAGTTGTGTTTAACCGGTAGAGAAGTTACGGCAGAGGAAGCTAAACGAATAAATCTTGTTACAAGCGTTGTACCGCAAAACTCCTTAGAAAAAAAAGTTAAGAGAATTGCAGCTCAAATCAACAGAGCATCAAGAGATAATTTAATAAAAACTAAGTCTAAAATTATCCAACGTGCTAATATCACAGGACGATTAACTTTAGAGCTGTAAAAAATAGGTGCTGACACAAATAATACATTGCAGAAAGACAGATGAAGTAATTCGACCATATGGCTTAAGCGCGGCCGACGAGATCATCAGTCGTCTCGAAAAAATCAGATAAATAAGAAGAATGCATAAAGAAGTGAAGATTGGTTAATTCGAAGAGCCGCCGTTTCTGTAAACCGGTAGTTTACTTTGGTTGGTTAAGATGAATAATCCCCGCCAGATTCAAGCTTTCATGAATATCTTGCTTTATCTTTTTGGAAATATGCTGCGATTTTATAAGGAGGTTATAAACTCCTCTCAATGTATTATCATCAAATTTCCCCTTTTTGACGCATAAAAACTTATAGTAACTAAATTTTTCTTCAGTAATTGATGAATAAAATCCGCCATCAATATCCAAAATACACTTTTGCTCGAATCCAAATCTCCCGGCATCAAAACGAATGTACAAATGATTACTTCTGTTGTTGCAAGATTCATAATGCTGCAGTTGAGTCGTTGTGGTAATTATATAGATGTAAACAGGATTATTGAAAGCAGAACTATGCCCCAGATGGACAAACCATCTTCGTTTAATCAGGGAATTGCATTCTCTGAGATAAGGAAACTTATCCCAGGTAAAAACGGTACCGATATCCACTTAATTAGATACGGATTTTTCTAATGAAGCTGATATTAAAAAATGTTCTTCCTGGGAAGAGAGCTGATTTTCATCTTTGGAAAACAGATTGTCAAAGGTATCGGATTTATTTATCATGCTATTGGGTTTACGTTTCCACGCCTTATCCCATGCCTTTATTTTTTTATGACTTGAATCGCTCATCATTTTAGAAGTGACCCATTTTTTAGCGTAGATATCAATTAGCTTAGCCATCTCAGCTATTTCGTAATCAGAGAAATAATCAAGATCGGGTTTCTTTAACGCTTTGACGATAAATTTGCCGTCATTCTGTTTGTCAAAGCTAAACAAATTAGATTTTATTTCCTCTCTCTCGTAGTATATGTCTGGTGGAACAGGACCATGTTCCATTGCCGTAAAATCAAGACTAAGCGGCGATTCTCCTGTCCCTTCCAATACATTAAATTCAAAAAAACTTAAATATTTATAAATGTATGTTTGGTAAGGGTGTTTATCTGTTCTCTTATGATGTTCATAAGCAAAAAAACATATTGCATTTTCAATGCGCTCCTTTTGATATGCTGCCATAACCCCCGCCTTATAGTTTGATATATTTTCTGCAATCCATTTTGACTTTTAGAATATAAATAAGAATTATACCATCTGCCATGGTCATAATGCAATAATAACTGTTTTTCTATGATTTGCAAATATCGAAATCAAGAACAAAACCTGTTCTCTGAGTCAGCTTCTTTTCAAATACCGTTTTGAATAGATATTTCCCGTAATCAATGCATTTATAAACTCTATTCGGTTTCCTTCAGATATTTTTCAAAATTCTTCATAGTTGGCTATTTTTTTGTCGTTAGCAAGCGTACTGTTAATATGCGAATTATGGTATATGCTTATTAAAATAAGAGCTAAATATAATATGATTCCGATGGATGCTCTGCCGTCGTGCCGCTGAGCTTTGTCGTTAGCCGCAAACATTAGAGGAGTTGGATTATGATTATACGAATATTTCAAGTTACAATTCATCCGAAATACCGCGATGATTTTGAGCGAGACTTCAATACAGTGTCGGTAGATACAGTTAAAAATCACAAAGGTTTAATTTCATGTCATATCGGCGGCCCGACGAAATGGAACCCGGACGATTATGTCATGGTTACGTATTGGAAAGACAAAGAATCTTTAGCGGCGTTTGCCGGAGAAAACTGGAATCAGGCAATTATACCGCCGAAAATGCATAAGTATCCGAAATCTTTTAGCGTTGCGCATTACAAAAGTAACAATTCAGGCTAAGAAAACGATGAAAAACATAAAAGATCATTATAAAAAGCTGTGAATCTGCTTATTGTGCAGTGGTCTCATTATATGGAAATATTACAACTTTGCTGTTTACGCAGGCAGGAAATAATATCGTGAGAGCAAGAAGATAGAGTATGGCTAACAAGAGTATCTATCTGCCGGTCGTTATACAATTACAAAAACACAAACTAAGGAGGCAAGATGAGCAGAGAGCACAATGAGATGATTATTGAACAATTTTCCAAACAGGCAGTTCCATTTGCCAAATTACCCGGTCATCTAAATTCAATACAAATGCTCATAGAAATGTCCGGTGCGGCAAGTAATGATTCGATTCTTGATGTTGCCTGCGGACCGGGCTTAGTTGCCTGTGAATTTGCTGCTATTGCAAACAACGTTACCGGAATCGATATTACGAAAAAGATGATTGAGCAGGCAAAAAATCATCAGCAAAAAAAGCGACTAAAAAATATGACCTGGAATGTTGGGGATGTTCTTCCGCTGCCTTATGCAGATAATAAGTTTTCTATCGTACTTACACGGTACAGCTTTCATCACTTTTTAGAGCCGCAAAAAGTTCTTTCGGAGATGTATCGTGTTTGCAGACCAGGAGGCAGTATCTTGGTTGCGGATGTTGCCTTGCCGCCGGAAAAAGTCGAAGCATATAATCAGGTGGAGAAATTGAGAGATCCGTCACATACAAAGGCTCTGACTCATCAGGAATTTGAAAAGTTGTTTCAGAAACTTAAGTTGAATAACAATCGGCAGGCAGTTTATACAATTGAGGTAGAATTGGAACAACAGTTAGAAGCCTCATTTCCAAATCCAGGTGACGATGAAAAAATTCGGACACTTATTGAACAAGATATCGGTGTTAATAAAATAGGTATTAATGCCTATAAAAGAAACGGAAAAATATATTTTAGTTATTCAATATCTGTCTATGTCGGTCAAAAAACATATTCAAGCATCCGACGGACAGGTTAAAAACGGCTTCGCTACGCTACACTTTGCTGTTAGCTGCCGGTTATAGCAAGCGTTAGCCCCATAAATAAAGGAGAGGTGATATGAAACTTGCAATTATCGGAGCATCTCATGGCATAGGCAATCAGCTAGATCGGAAGAGCACACGTCTGAACTCCAGTCACACTGATATATCTCGTATGCCGTCTTCTGCTTGAAAAA
>CAJVZA010000080.1 GCA_913009315.1 uncultured Hippea sp. | reverse complement strand
GCTGAGATTGCTTCGCTTCGCTCGCAATGACGGAGGGGGAAAATGCTTACGATGACAGAGAGAAAATATCTATGGCAATGACTTTTTCCCTCTGTCACTGCGAGGCCGAAGGCCGCGGCAGTCTCATTAGATTACTTCACTAACGTTCACAATCTCACCACAGGCAGGATGCCTGTGATACATTGAAGAAGCTGAGATTGCTTTGCTGCGCATAGCGATACTGAAAAGAAGAAAAACCGGCAGGCAGCTAAGTCAGCCGGTTACTTATAAGTTTAAGTTAAAGAGTTATGTCAAATGTAAAGACACGACCCCAAGAGCTAATTCATAAGAAACTGAGATTGCTTCGCTTCGCTCGCAATGACTTTTTCCCTCTGTCACTGCGAGGCCGAAGGCCGCGGCAGTCTCAGTGCAATGACAATGAGATACAGCCCGCAACGACAAAAAAGTCGAAATTGCGAAGGCAGGTTGACATTATCGATAGATATTATAATCTCTCTATAGAAAAGAATTATAAAGTTGTGTGAATCGACTATTCGTTTAAAGATGAAGTAGAGGCTGAGGAAAATTATTTTGAATCAAAAAAGGTTAAAGATAAAAGAGGTAAAAGATGCAGAAGTTTTTAACTTTTAAAAAGAAACGACATGGTTGATACCGAAATTGTTTCCGATGCACAAAGAACCGCCCTCAGGATATTATCAGTGGTAAATCGATGTTGATAGAAAGCATTATTTGTTCTGATGGATGGAAAAGCTATAACTGTCCGGCAAACATTGAATATAATAAATATTTTCAGGCCGATCGCAGTGAAAATAAGTTTGCAGGCGGTACAATTTGCGGCGGACACCTTGCCTGCGGCAAGTTTGGAGAATTAAATAAAATAGACTTTAATCCGCATTTAGAAGAATGCGTGTTCGGATTTAACAATAGAAACAGGGATTTGTATTAGAACTTATTGGAGAATATTATGAAGAAGCTTTCAAACAGCTCCTGAGCTCGAGTTATTAGTAAATCTTTATGTGGAAAAATAGGATATGTCTGTGTTTATTAGGTCTTATGGCAGTTTTGAACTGGTCGATGTCTGAGAAATCCTCTTACGCTCAAACCCTTTCCGGCATTGTGGAATATAAATATGAAAAAAGAAAAGATGATAATCTCAGCTATAAATCCGAAAGCGGTTCTTTTACTCAAAACTACAAATTACGATACAATAGATATATCTATAGCCCGAAGCTCCTGATTGCCGATATAGGAGGTACTTTTCAAAAGGAAGACACAAAGATAACCGAATCAAATGCGGAAAAAACAAATATTAATGCAAAGAATATCGGCTATAATTTCCATCTCCGGTTTCTTAAGGACACGAAACACCCTTTTTCCATTTTTGCGAACAAAAACGAAGGAACAACATGGACGACGCAACCGGGCGGCGCTATGTTTACAAGGACAAAAACAAAAAACATAGGCATAAACGGCGGGGCTTATCTCGGATACGGTATAAACGGAAATTACGGTTTTTATAATGCAAAAAGCAAAAGCATAGACGACAAAGGGAATTTTAATAAAACGGATAACAAAAACTTTACCGTCGGAATAAATAAAAATTATAAAAACAGCTCGCTGAGCCTGTCCTATAACTATAGTCATAATACGGAAAAGAGAAACGAAAGCATGAGCATAAAAAAAACTTCCGAATCGGTCAATAATATAATTGCGAACTACAGAAATGCGATAGATAAGAATACTAACTTAAATCTATTCGTAAAACAGTACAATGACAACCTTTACAAATTAATGATTACTCAGCTGAACGGCAGTCTGAGCAAAAAATTTTCCAAAAGACTCCACAGCAACACGAACCTTTACCTGACCCGCTCTAAATATAATGGGAAAAACGGCGCATACATCATGCTGAATAACAATTTCAACTATATTCTAAACAAATATTTTACGGTTACTCAATCTTTTGGAGCCTATAAAAATCTCGGACTTTACGGCAACAATTCAAGAGAAAATTTATCACTTGGCCTAAATTTCAGCAAACTGCTTCCCGGCAGAATTAATATTTCCGCAAGCTCCGTATTAAGCGGCAGTATGCAGCAAAAGGTAAAAGCAGGCAGTGCTCATTCAATCTCATTTACACAAAACGCCGCCATATCCAAACTCTTTGTTTTTAAGAGAATAAACTCCACCTTAAGACCTTATGCCTCTTTCGGTATGTCCCGTTTTTATCCGGCTGAAAAAACCAACAGGTACAACTCCGGTTTAGTGTTCAGCAGCAATATTATAAGACATATAAATTTTAACAGTTCGCTTAGCTATTATCGCTACAAACATAAATCAACCGACGGTACGATAGATAGTGAAATAAGGCGCACCTCAGATACATCCGTCACATATTCATCCAATATAGGATTCAGAGGCAATTTCAGCACATCTATAGGAGCGACTATTGTTTCAGGGACAAGTTCCGAAAGATACGGGTATGCAAGATGCGGTTTTAGGTATATGATTGAAAGAGGCTTACTGCTTAATGCGAATCTTAACATCAGAGGTGATATAGCTAACAATACAACTGCGGCTTCAATGACAGCCGGTATAAGATATCGCTACAGAAGTCTTATAATGAGCTTTGACGGCAGTTTTAACAGGGAAAGAACCGATGTGGGCAAAAGAAAATGGTCAACGGTACTTTACAAAATATCAAGACCGTTTTAAACTTAGGGATAAGAGAATGCTTCTGATGCTCAAGAGCAATCCGCACCTTACCGGCGGATTTGGGGCTCAATTTGAAAGCTTTGAGTTAATAGAGGTACTTTTAAAAAGGCCTGCTGCCAGCTTATGCGGAGGAGTTAAAGATGTACAATTTATACGATAAATATCGGGAGGCAAAATTGCATAAGAAAGTAATAGCCGCAGTGATGCTGATTCTCATTGTTCCGCTGCTGCTTTCATGCAGCACCGGACAGGTAACAACCCGGCATAAGGAAAATATTGTCTGGCCGAACTATCCGGGTTCGAAGCCGATAATAAAATTTATAAACACAGCTTCAACTCCTGAGGGTCTGTTAAATAAAAAGATAGGATTTTTAAAGAAGATATGGTATTTCATAACGGGAAAAGCGACTGATAAGTTCATAAAACCGTTCGATATCTTTGTAAGAAGCGGAAGGCTTTATCTTACAGATACGGGAGATATGTCGGTTTATGCCTTTGATATGAAGAAAAAGAGTTATTTTGTTATAAGGAATTTTGACGGACATCGATTTATTTTGCCCGATTCGGTTGCGGCCGATAAAAACGGCAATATATATGTTTCAGATGCTATCGCAAAGACGATCTACAAATTTAACAAAACAGGGAAATTTATCAAAAAGATTGGACAGAACAGGTTGATTCGCCCCACCGGAATTGCCATCGGCAGCCGGCATAATCTTCTATATGTTGTAGATACAATAGCCGGCAAAATATTGGTATTTAATCTTAACGGCAAATACATAAGATCAATAGGCGGCGTCGGCAGCAAAGAAGGCCTGCTCAATCATCCTACCTTCTTAACTGTAAATAACGGCAGAATCTATATAGCAGACAGCATGAATGCAAGAGTGCAGATATTTAGTGAAAACGGTAAACCGATTGAAAAATTCGGCAAAAGAGGCGATTCGGCGGGTGATTTTGCCAATCCGAGAGGAGTTGCGCTTGACAGCGACGGCAATATCTATGTTACGGACACGCTTTTCAATGCGGTTCAGATATTTAATCGGAAAGATGAAATTCTTTTAACTTTCGGAAGAACCGGCACAAAAGACGGAGAGTTTATGATACCCGAGGGCATTGCAATAAACAATAAAGACAAGATCTATGTTGCCGATTCATACAACGCAAGGGTGGAGATTTTCAGGTATCTCAAGAAAAATGCAGAGGGGGCAAAAGATGAAAAGTAGATTGATAAAATATCTGTTTTTTGCCGCAGTTATCTATTTCATCTATCAGCCCTATTCTTATGGCGGCAGCATAGTCAACACCGTGCATAACTTATCGATATCACGACCGGATACTACTATAAATACCATAAGAGCAAAATCCGAAACGAGAATATGCGTTTTTTGCCATATTCCGCACGATGCACAACCCGGGATTCCGTTGTGGAACCGGAGTATGCCCACCTCAGCCTATCAGATGTATGACAGCCATTATCTGATGATGTTTCATACTAAGGCAAATTATCCGGTCCCCGCAGGACTCGGCTCGACAGCCGGAACGCCCGGCTCTCTTTCCAGACAATGTCTGAGCTGCCATGACGGCACAGTTGCAATCGGATCGGTATATCTGCTGAACGGAACAATAATGGGCTCAACTCAGATAGCCATGTATGGTGTTAACGCAAACAATGGCACAATGCCTTCTACTGCTGTCGGTTTTATCGGTACGGACCTCGCAAAACATCATCCGGTCGGTATAAAATATGATCCAAGCGTTACCATCAGCTTTGGTGCTGCCGGATCCGGAACAAATCCAAGGACAATAGAACTTTACGCATCGCCAAATACTCCGATAAAACTTTATTCATACTCCGGTGTAAACTATGTCGAATGCGAAAGCTGCCATGACCCTCATATTGAAAACTATGATTTTTTGAGAGTAACAGGGGGAGCAAGCAATGCCGCTAAAATCAATACAACCTGCACATCCTGCCACAATAAAACCAACTGGATAAACAGCGTTCATGAAACTCAGACGACAACCTATACGGATGCCTCAGTAACAAGCACGTATGG
>CAJVZA010000079.1 GCA_913009315.1 uncultured Hippea sp. | reverse complement strand
TAAAGCCCGCAGGGAAGTCAAATAAAGGGCAATCTTCAGGAAATTAAAATTCTCAAACTAACCGGTTAGTACCTCAAATTTTAATTTCTAAATCTTACCCTTTCTTTGACTTCTGTGTATCTGCTTATTGTGCAGTGGTCTCATAATCCATATCAAACAGTTTTTCTATCTGATTTAGTGGTCTCATTATTATAAGAGATGGAAACTGCATTATGGAACGTGATCGGTTTGCAGGGCTTTATGAAAAAGAAATCAACAAAATCAGTAATTTAATGATCTCAATCTTTCTGTAAATGTATAACTCTTTGAGGAAATGGAATAGTGATGCCGGCGTTTTTAAGCGCAACGTAGATCACTTTTCTTGCATCTGACTCTGTCAGCAGAGGCCGTCTGGTTGCTTTTCCGTATGCCCAGAATACAACCTCAAAATCAAGGCTGCTTTCTCCGAAACCGGCCAGCCATATCTCCGGTTCAGGCGGACTTTTTACATTATCAAGCTTTTTTATTTCAGGAACAACTGCAGCTGCAAGTTCATCAAGATCAACGCCGTAATTAACGGAAATCGGTATTCTGAAGCGTCTTATCTCAGTATTGTATGTCCAGTTTATAACCTTACCGTTAACAAATGATGAATTTGGAATTATATAATCTATGTTATCGTTTGTTTTTACAATCGTTTTGCGGAGATTTATCTGAGCGACGCGACCCGTTATTCCCTCTACTTCTACATAATCGCCCAGCTTGATGCTTCTGTCAAACAGCAGGACAACCCCTCCTGCTATGTTTGATGCTATACTTTGAAGACCGAAACCGATGCCGACTGACAAAGCTCCGGCGATAAGTGTAAATGAGCTTGTATTCAATCCGATCGCATTGAATGCTATTAAAATTGTTATAAGCCAGATAACGTAGGATAAAATCCTTTTTATAAGCACGCTGTGCGTTTCTTTGAGTGCAAATGCTTTGGATAGCCGTCTGACAAAAACTCCTGCCAAAATAGTAACAATCCATCCTGATAGTGCGATAAGCAAAATTTTGAGAAGATTCCAGAGAGAAAACGATATATCTTTATATACAAAAAGCGGTTTTGTAAGAAAGTTTATTATCGAGGTAAAGAGATTTTTGATACCGTTTCTTACGCTTATAAATGCTGTTCCTACGACACCTCGTTTTAGTGTTATGAAATCCGAAATACTGGAAAAGTATGTTTTGTAGCGAATCATTCTGCTCTCGGTAGAAATCAGGCTTGTCGAAAGCGCCGCTTCGGCTTGTCCGAAATCTTTTAGCAGTCCTAATGCCTCCTGATTGTTGCCGGTAAGTTTATTGCTTATGTCTGTCATTGATTTTTTCAGCAGTAGAAGATTATCGATAATTTCTTTATATCCTTTGGATATTTTGCCTATATCATCAACAAGAAAAGTGTTCAGACTATCTACTTTGCGAAAATTTGTTTTTTTACTGCAGATTTGCGCCAAAAGAAGATTTGCGCCGTCATCTATATGGTTAAGTTCCTGTTTTAAGGATAATAATTTCCATTTGAGCATTGCGATTTGTATAATTTTTATATCGACTTGCAGGGGAAATTTTTCTGCTATGTCGGAAGCGCCGAATTGTATCGGTTTTTTGTGCGAAATATAGCTTAAATTATTTTCATCTTTTAACCTGAGAAGTTCAAGTTTTGTTATCTGTTTGCTGTAATCTTTCGGTTTGTAATTTTTCCATTTTGCCCGGTACGATTCGATCTGTTTCTGCGTTATGCTGCAATTTTTTAAAATCGAAGATTTTTGGGAATTCAAAAGGTTTATAAACTTATTGATCCGGCTGTTAATTTGCTCCAGGTTCAGTTTATCACGCTTCAAAAGCGCATATTCAAGCTGTTTAGTCAACAGGTCTTTGTCGTTATCATTGCCGGCTAGTATGAGAGAGGCAATCTGTTTGGATTTTAGGCTTATAGAATCGAGTTTGCTTTTATTGGTGGACAGCTGGTTCTCGGCGGATATAATTTCATCTATATAGCTTTTTAGTTTCTTTACATCTATTTTACCCTTATATTTTGCAGCGTATTTCAAGGGATATATTGAGTTTTCCAGCGATAAGGTATTTATTAAACGCTTAAGCAGACTTCTTCTTATAAGAGAGCTGTCTGTTTTGCCCGACTCTTTATTGAGAAGATTTTGATAACGCTTGTTGAGCTGAACATTGCTGCCGGTATAAAGTGATTTGTTTATTGTTGCTGCGTATGAGGAAAACGGGCTTATTGCAAATATAATCAAAAAAACTATTATTCTCAGCATATATTCTTTATATAACATCACTTGCTGCTTGTCCATTGCTTTATTTGTTTCCGTTTGTTAAAATAGTCGGAAAACGGTGGTGCTATTATTGTCAGATTAATTTCGATTTTGTTATTTTTGCTTATAAATACCGCAATTTTATCTGCCGGTATTATTCCGAAAGAGAGCGGGGAATATCATATCAAAGCCAAAAAGGTTACTCATCTTGAAAAGAGCAAGGCATATATATTAACCGACGGGACAATAACAAGAGGATCGCTCTCTATTTCTGCCGATACTATGATTATCAACGGTCAAAGACTCAACGCCTATGGCAAGGTATTTTTGTTTGACGGCACCAATAAAGTATGGGCAAAAAGGTTGCTGTTTAATCTTAATACACAGAAGGGCATAATTGATGATGCCGTATTCTATGTGAAATCGCAGCATCTGTTTATAAGAACGAATCGCAGCTATAAGATATCATCCAAAAGCTATATTCTCGGTAAATTTTCTTTAACAGGATGCGGAAATCCGAAAAAACCGTTTGATTTCTGCCCCGATTGGCAGATTGTAGGCTCAAGTGCAAAGATAGTAAAAGGCAAATATATAAAAACTCTCAATGATCGTATGCTTGTGCGCTCAACTCCTGTATTATATTTTCCGTATATCTATCGTAATCTCAATAAAAAAAGAAGAACCGGATTGCTGTTCCCGTCATTCGGATACTCTACCCATTATGGATTCAGATATAATCAGCCGTTTTTCCTTGTTCTCGGCAGATCTATGGATATGACATTTGATTTGAAGGAACAATCAAAGAACGGTATCGGAATTGATATTGAACATCGTTATGCGGCTTCACGTCAAATTGGAGGAAAAACATTTATCAGTTATCTGCGCAAGAAAGGGCAGGGCGTCGAAAAGGGAAAAAATATATGGAACATCAGCTCCACCCATCATTATAATTTCCAACACGGAAGAATCCTGGCACAGTATAATCATATCTCCAGCCGGTCGCATTACGGAGACCTGAATAATAGTAATGTCGATTTTTATACATCCCGATATGTCAGATCGCAATTTCTCGCTGATTACAATTATAGAAACTGGAATTTCGGTATTCACACTTTCTTATACCAGGATCTTGACTCAACAGATGATTCTCATACTCTCCAGAGTCTTCCGGAAATAGTTATAAAAAATAATGATACAAAAATAAAGGGAACCCCTCTGTACTGGTCGCTTGATTCGCACTTTACCAACTTTTACAGAAAAGAGGGCAACAAAGGCATATCGGCCGACGCCACTCCTGCCGTTAAGTTTCCTTATAACATAGGTGCTTTTCGTTTCAGTGATGTTCTTAAAGCAGATACCGCTTTTTATAGGAATAATCAGCCGGGTAATCAATTTAGTCACATAAGGGTTGTCCCTGAGTTTAGCCATACAATATCAACTGACCTTGTAAAGGAGTATGGCACCGGAGAAGGCAGAATGCTGCATCTGATTACACCGGAGATAGTTTACAATTTTATTCCCACTATATCTCAAAAAAGGCTGCCTGACTTTGTGCCGGCAATAGAAAGCAAAAGCCAGATAATCTTCCAGATAGCGCAGAGATTGATAAATAAGGTTGATAACAGAAAACACACGGTTGTTTATTTAAATATTGAACAGCCTTATGATTTGGATAGACTTGCAAGGCACGAAAGGCCGCTTGAGCCGCTTTTTGTTGATATGCATGCAAATACGGGACATTTTAATTATTTTCTGAGATTTCACTATGATTATTATAAAAAACAGTTTGTTGATCTTAATAACGGCATATCTTATAATGAAGGCAGCGTTAGCGGCGGCGTAGGTTATGAGGTAAGCAGAAACAGCGATTTCAATAAACTTTCTGAAGAATTGAATTCAAATTTTTCAATACCGTTGTCGAAATCTCTTGATATTTCATTGCTGAACAGCTATAGCCTTTTATATCACTATTTTACACAGAACCAGATTGATATTAATCTAAAAGGAAGCTGCTGGCAGCTGCAAACGTCAGTTTTCAGAAGAGTTATTCCGTCAGGAAACGGTACCATAAATGACAGTGGAGTGCTGTTTACGATTACATTAAGGGGTCTTGGAAATTTCTTATTTAAAGGATAAAAAAGCCGCCGCCCTTCTATACAAAAAAAGTATGCAGGCGCCTAAAGTTGTTGCGGCCGGTTCCGGAAAAATAGCCCGGATGATTGAAAAAACGGCAAAGGAGAAAGGCATTCCTGTTATACAAAACAGTTCTCTTGCCAAAGCACTTGTCGAACTTGATGTAAATTCTCAGATACCTCAATATTCTACTACTGCCTGCAATTTGCGTCTTGATTTGGTGTCAAGTAGGTGACAAAAGACTTATCAATATCTTTTATCGTTGAACTGTTTATGTAATTAATTTGTTGGCACATAAGAATATTTTCTGGAGCCGGCGGCTGGAATCGAACCAGTGACCTGCTGATTACGGATCAGCTGCTC
>CAJVZA010000078.1 GCA_913009315.1 uncultured Hippea sp. | reverse complement strand
CGTCAACCTCCTCAGGCAGACCGGCCAGAAGAGCAACTTGTCTTGAGACCGCCTGTCCCTGTCCTCCGCGCAATACATTGCCTATGATATAAAGATCAAGTAATTTCCCTTCTACGTTCGCTCTTTTCAGAGCTTCTTTGAGTGCCGCTGCGCCGAGCTCTGCCGGTCTGACATCTTTGAATGCCGAACCGAATCTTCCAATCGGTGTCCTTGCCGCAGCTGCTATATAGACCTCTTTCATACTCATCTCCTTATTGCGCATTCTATTTTGCCATTTTCATACTTGTAGAAACCCTTACCTGTTTTTCTTCCAAGATGACCGGCGTTATAAAGCTGCATCAGAAGCGGATTCGGAATATAACGATCACCGAATGACTTTGACATAACATTGAGCATATCAACCGTTACATCAACTCCTATCAGATCAATTAATTCGCATGGACCCATAGGCATATTGAAACAGACCTTCATCATACGGTCAACTTCAACCGGATCGTTTCCCTCTATAACCGTTTTGGCTGCTTCATTCAGATAAATTCCAATAAGTCTGTTGGTTATAAAGCCTGCAGTATCGTTGGCTAAGGATGGAATTTTGCCCAGTCCTTTGGTAAACAAAACCACTTCTTCAACGGTCTTTTTCGATGTTTGTATGCCCGGTATAATTTCTACGCCTTTCATAAGAGGCACGGGATTCATAAAATGCATCCCTATAAAACGAGAAGGGTCGGTAAAACCTGTTGCAAGAAGAGAGATAGGAATTGATGAGGTGTTTGTTGCAAAAATCCCCTTATCGCTTACCAGAGACGCTGCCTTTGTTATCACCATCTGTTTTAGATCAATCTTCTCAGTGACCGCCTCTATGGCAAGTTTGACAGGTTTTATTTCGCCATACTCTCTGAAATACGAGATATTTGCAAGCGCCTCATCTCTTTTTTCTTTGCTTAGCTTGCCTTTAGTTACAAGTTTATCAAGACCCTTGCCTATCTTTGATTTTGCCTGATCCAGGACGGCTATCGAAACATCCATAAGGGCAACCGAATGTCCGTTTTGTATGGCAACCTGCGCTATACCTGCTCCCATTGTTCCCGCACCAATTACTAAAATATTCACCGTAATCCTCCTGTTGGATATTCTGCAACATAAATAATATCAATACCGTACATTTTGTTCAAAAATGTTTTTCTCTACTTTAAACTTTATCCGGCACAAACTTACAACACCTCTTAACAGCCTAAAACTAAATGGCATTTGGAGGCACAAACCGTTTTTCTATATTATAATTATGCCAAAGGTTTCCCGATAGCACTGCTGAATGCAATTGCAAGAAATACTATACTATCCACTATGGAGAGAAATCCTGCAACTTTAGCAAAACCGCGAGTGCCTGTATATGTTGCGATAGCGAGAAACCATGTAATAGGAACCAATAGTCCGAACGCTATAGTATGCCAAACCACTCCAAGAGAACCTAAAAAGATACTTGCCAATAAGAAATAAACACCTGTAAACCATATTGCATGCGTCTGTATCTGACTCGGCTCCTCTTTCATAACCAAAGGTGCTCCCAATATCCACAATAATAGTATGAAAGCTGCAGCAGCAGTTGCTCCAAACATATCCCCTGCTGCAATAAGAAATCCCAGGGCTACCGTTTCCATTAATCCGCCTGTAACCAGCACCCATCCAAAATCCCTCGGATTGTTTTTACCAATTCCCATTTCCACAAAGCCTATAGTCCAAAGCACTACGGCAGCTTCCCAAATCAACGTATTCATTGCGACATGTTCCATCTTCATCCCCCTTAGAAATTAAATTTTTTATAAAATTACCCAACCTTATAGCTTAATACAACAATAAATTACATTTTAACACCTCCCGCAACCTTTTCGGTCATCCATTATTAATACATCTGTTGACTTTATTTTTATCAAACCGCTCCCTGCTCTTTTTTCATTTTATCATATTTTCGTAAACAATTTCCGCGATATCCAGAATTTTCTCATTTTCATCAAAAGCTCTTATGCCGTCCGTCATCATTGACATACAGAACGGACAAGATGTGGCGACAATATCGGCTCCTGTCGAAAGCGCCTCTTTTGCCCTATGCTGATTTATTCGTTCACCTTTCTCCTCGCTCCAGTACAGGCCGCCGCCTCCGCCGCAGCAAAAACTGTTTTTCCTGTTTTGTTCCATTTCAATAAGGTTTCCGGCCGCAGAAAGCGCCTCACGCGGTTCCTCGGTAATACCATTGTGTCTTGAGAGATAGCACGGATCATGGAATGTGATATTTTCGGTATTCTTTTTGAGCTCAATTTTCCTGTCTTTTATAAGTTGATCTATCAAAATCGAATGCATTGCAACCTCATAATTTCCACCGTAGTCCGTATAGTCGTTTTTAAAGCTGTTAAAACAATGCGGACACATAGTAATAATTTTTTTAACACCAAGCTCGTTGAATTCATTGATATTTTCTGCTGCAAGTAAGCTGAACTGATACTCGTCGCCTATTCTTCTTGCCGGATCACCAGTGCAGCGCTCGTTTTCGAGTACTCCGAATGACACACCGGCTTTTTTCAATATGCCGACAGTTGCCTGAGCAATCTTCTGATTTCTTTCCTCAAGTGCAATCGAGCAGCCTATCCAAAGCAGGTATTCTTTGCTTTTGTCAAAAAATGGTACCTCTATGTTCTTTCTCCAGTCCGAACGTACAGATGCGGTGCCGAAAAACGGATGCTGCCTGGCTTCAATACTTTTGAGGGCCTGACCCATTAATGCCGGCACTGAACCCTCTTCCATAACAAGATTTTGTCTGATTTCAACTATATCTCTCAAATGTTCATTACCGACAGGACAAACATTGGTGCATGCCCCGCAGGTTGTGCAAGCCCAGATTTCTTCCTGGGTTATGGAGCCTCCGATTAGCTTTACCAAAAGTGCAGTCGAATCATCTCCGCCCGACAAAAGAGCATCTGCATTCTTAAACAGATTATCTTTTGTATTGAGGATTATTTCTCTTGGCGAAAGCAGCTTACCGGTATTATTAGCCGGACACAGCTCTGTACATCTGCCGCATTCCGTACAGGAATATCCGTCAAACAGCTGTTTCCAAGTCATATCTCTTACAGATGCTATTCCGAGTGTTCCAAGATTTTCATCCTCAAAATCAATTGGAGCGAGCTTCAGCAATGGAGGAGTAAAACGTCTGAAAAAGTTTGCCGGAATTGCGGCCAGAACATGAAGATGTTTAGAGTTGGGTATATAATCCAAAAATGCAAGCAGCGAAACAAGGTGCGCCCAGAAAAAAAACATATAAATCGAATGATTGTAGACATTAGGATGAAAAATTGTCGACTTGATAAACATGGTAAACGGGGCCCAATTTTGCGCCACTGAGCTGAACGGTTCATCTCCCGCGGTAAATTTTTCTATATTCATTCCTAAAATTGTGAACATCAGAATAGTTATGGCGATAAGAATCAGATAAGATCCGACATGATAGTTGATCTGACGCGGATGCCACAGAAAACGCCTTGCAAATGCCATTATCATTGCAACAATCACAAGAAAAACAAAAATATCCTGAAAGAGAATATAGATTGGATAAACAGTTCCCAAAAATGCAAAATCAAAATTCGGTATGAAAATAGAAAGTAAAATCTCAATTTCTCCAAAAAGGAGAACCATAAATCCCCATAATATGAAAATATGCATAATTCCGGCATAAACATGATCCGAGGTTTTTACCCTGAATTGAGCACCCTGAAAGATACTTTGACGAATTGCCATCATTATTCGTCTGCCTATCTGATCATACCTGTTTTCCGGTTTGCCAACCTTAAGAAGTTTTAATAGATAAATTACCCTGTAGAAGAAGTAACCCAATGCCGCCGCTGTCAGAAGTGCGGCTATTGTTCTTTCAACGATATTCATATCTACTTTTCAAATTCGGCAGCCCGTTTCTCTAAAAATGCACTCATTCCTTCTGCTGCATCCTTATGACTGAAAGTCAGCCCGAACCTGGCAGCCTCGAGTTTCAGTGCATCCTGATTTGAAAGCTCTGCACCATCTGCCATTGTACGTTTGGCGACGCTCACCGCATTCCTGCTTGCTTTGCGTATATCCCGCGCTATTTCAACAGAAGTTTCAAGCACATCATCGGCAATATTGTTTATAAGACCTATCTTCTCAGCCTGCTCCGCATTAATCCTTTTTCCTGTAAAAATCAATTCTTTTGCATAGCCTTTTCCAATAAGACGCATTAATCGCTGTGTTCCGCCAAATCCTGGAATTAGACCAAGCGTTACCTCAGGAAATCCGAAAACAGCCTTTTTTGAGCCGATTATTATATCGCAGCTAAGTGCAAGCTCCAGTCCGCCGCCAAGCGCATAGCCGTTTACCGCTGCAATGACCGGATGAGGATAGCTTTCAATAAGACTCATAAGCTTATTGCCTTTTATTGAAAACAGTTCAGCCTCAATAGGGGATAACTTGCTCATTTGTACAATATCGGCACCGGCAACAAAAACTTTTTCTGTACCTGTAATAATTATACCTGCCGCATCAATCGATAAAAATTTTGTATAAAGCTCATCTATAAGCTCTTGATTGAGTGCGTTTGCAGGAGGTTTATCAATTGTCAAAACTACAACCAATCCGGCACCTGTTTCTCTTTTTTCAACCTTTACATATTCCAAAGCTGCCTCCTTTTACAATCCCAACGGATAGTGTTCTTTTTCGAGTAAAACCTCGGATATTTTTCTGTTCAGATTTACCTCATCGGCTATATTCCAGTCCGAATATGCTTTTATACAGCTATTTTTCAGATTGTCGGAGCCAAACGCCCTGGCCAATCTTCTCATTGAATCTAAAAATAATGAAAATGCGTCGAGACTATAACGGTGCGCAAGCATCATCATCATTTCGTCTCCGCTTTTTTTTGCCCGAAGATAGCTTGATTCGATAAGATAAAACATAATTGTCATATCCGACAAATATCCCACAACTTCCTGATTTTCGTTCAAAATTTTAACTGCATCTTTTTTCATCGCTTCTTTATAG
>CAJVZA010000077.1 GCA_913009315.1 uncultured Hippea sp. | reverse complement strand
ATTCTGCCCGTTTTTCGCGATTTATTGCATGGGAAGCAGGTTGTTCCGTTAAAAATGTCAATTCTTTTGTGCTCGGAGGTCATGGCGATACAATGGTACCGCTTACGCGCTACTCAACTGTTTCCGGCGTTCCAATAACAAAACTGTTCAGCAAAGAAAGGGTTGAGGCGATAATAGATAGAACAAGAAAGGGCGGCGGAGAGATTGTTAAGCTGCTTAAAACCGGAAGTGCATATTACGCAACAAGTTCGGCAATTTGCCAGATGGTAAGGGCAATATCGTTTGATACAAAAGAGATTATGCCATGTGCGGCCGCTCTTCACGGAGAATACGGTGTTGACGGCATTTTTGCAGGCGTACCTGTCAAACTTGGTATGAATGGTGTAGAAGAAGTTGTTGAATTTGATTTGACTAATGAAGAGAAGGCGTTATTTAAAGCATCTGCCGACCATGTTCAAGAACTATGCAATAAGGTTGATAGTCTGAAACTTTTCTAAAAATATCTATTGAAGGAAAACATGAAATATAGAGTTGAAAGAGATAGTTTGGGAGAGGTTGAAGTTCCTCAGAATAAATACTGGGGGGCTCAGACCCAGAGGGCGTTCGGAAACTTTAAAGTTGGAAATGAAAAAATGCCTATTGAGGTTATTCATGCGTTCGGTGTGTTGAAAAAGGCAGCGGCAATCAGTAATTTTAAGCTCGGAGTACTAAGCGAAAAGATAAAAGATGCAATCTGCAGAACTGCTGATGAAATAATAGGCGGAAAGCTTGATGATCAGTTTCCGCTTCCTGTGTGGCAGACCGGTTCCGGTACAATGACCAATATGAATGTAAATGAAGTCATCGGAAACAGGGCAAGCGAAATTCTTGGCGGTAAGCTCGGAGAAAAAAGTCCGGTACATCCAAATGATCATGTAAATAAGTCACAATCCTCTAATGATACTATGCCTACCGCAATGTCAATCTCTGCCGTAACTGAGATTTTGACAAAACTTTTGCCCAATATCGGGATGCTCAGAGACGCATTTAAGAAGAAGTCAGAAGAGTTCGATGATATTGTAAAGGTAGGAAGAACTCATTTGCAGGATGCGACACCCCTGACGCTCGGGCAGGAGTTTTCCTGCTATGTCAGCCAGCTTGATCATTCAATAAAGGCAATTGAAAATAGTTTACCGCATCTTAAAGAGCTTGCCTTGGGCGGTACTGCCGTTGGAACGGGACTTAATTCTCCAAAGGGATTTGGTGCACTGGCGGCAGAGGAGATTTCAAAAATTACAGGAATCGATTTTATAACGGCACCTAACAAATTCGAAGCGTTGGCAAGCCATGATGCAATATGTGAAACAAGCGGAGCATTAAAGGTGCTGGCATGCGCATTGAATAAGATTGCAAATGATATAAGAATTCTTGCCTCGGGACCCAGATGCGGGATCGGTGAAATAAAGATTCCCGCAAACGAACCGGGAAGCTCAATTATGCCGGGTAAAATAAATCCTACACAATGCGAAGCAATGACACAGGTTTGCTCTCAGATAATAGGCAATGATGTTGTAATCAGTATGGCTGATGCAGGCTTAGGACTTGAGCTTAATATGTATAAGCCCGTCTTGATCTATAATCTTCTGCAATCTGTAAGATTATTGAGTGATATGTGCGAATCATTTAGAATACATCTGGTTGAAGGCATTCAGGCCGATAAAGAAAAGATAGCCTATTTTCTGGAAAATGATCTTATGCTTGTTACACCGCTTGCACGCGCAATCGGCTACGATAAAGCATCTAAGATTGCAAGACTTGCCGATAATGAAGGTTTAACTTTGAAGGAAGCAGCTTTGAAACTCGGTTTTGTTAGCGAGGATCAATTCAAAACGATAGTTGATCCGCGCAAGATGATTCACCCATATTAATCTGAGATATGTTGCAGGAAAATGTTTTTCATAAATCTGAACCGCCATAGGCTGCGGTCACAGATATTGAGATAAATATAAATTAGTATAATTTTAGGAGGCATAAATGGCTTATTATCGTCCACCTGCAAAATATAGGTGGCATGCTGGTTTTGTAGCGTGGTTGCTGCATCGTATCACAGGATTGTTGCTGATACTTTACCTTTTTTTACATGAATGGCTGATCAGCACTCTTCAGTCCAAGAGCTCTTTTGATGCTGCTATGGCTGTAGTAGCCTCACCACTTTTTAAACTATTGGAAATTGGTTTATGGGCTGCTGTTATATATCACGCCGTCAATGGGATAAGGGTGGTTTTTGTAAACTTTTTTCATGCAGCAGAGCGCAGCAACTACAATATTAATGTATGGGTTTTCTGGATTATTGCTGCTATACTTTTTGTCATTGGTGCAATACCGATGGCTAAAGGTCTGTTTTACTAGGAGGAATGATGGCAACCGCAATTAGAGGATTTATTGACAGATACAATGGAAGCGGGAAAACAGGTGCTTTCAATTGGTTTTTTCAGCGTATATCGGGAGTTGTTCTTTTAGTTCTGATAGTGGGGCATTTTTATATTGAACACTTTTATGCTCCCGGTACAATACCTACATATAATGTAGTTGCAGGCAGATTGGCAAGTTTAGGATGGAAGCTGTTTGATCTTACATTTGTTATTTTCGCCCTTTGGCATGGGATAAACGGAGTTTTTGAATTTATAGATGATTATGTGCATAGCAACGGATGGAGACTTTCCCTCAGAGCATTGTTTTGGTTTGTCGGAATCTTATATCTTGTATTAGCTCTTCTGACAATTTTGCCGTTTAGTGTGCCGCAGGGAGGAATAAATGGCTGATATACCGTTAAAGATACATGAAGCGGATGTAGTTATTGTCGGTTCCGGCGGTGCAGGACTTTCTGCGGCCGTACAAACCGGTTTAGCTCATCTTAAAACAGTTATTATATCAGAAGTTTTTCCGACAAGATCACATACAGTGTCGGCGCAGGGCGGTATTAATGCCGCACTCGCAAATATGGACGAAGACTACTGGATCTGGCATATGTATGATACCGTTAAAGGTTCGGATTATGTAGGTGATCAGGATGCTATTGAATATTATACAAAAAATGCTCCCTCAACGATTTATATGCTTGAGCACTGGGGTATGCCGTTTTCAAGAACAAAAGAAGGCAGAATTTATCAGCGTGCCTTCGGCGGTCAAACCAGAAATTTCGGCGAAACGCTTGCTCACAGATCATGCGCGGTTGCCGATCGTTCGGGACACTCATTGCTCCATACTCTTTTTGAGCGTACTCTTCGTTCTGATATTGCGCCCTATGTAAGCTATTTCAGTGAATATTATGCTTTGGATATGATCAGAGACGATTCCGGTCATGTTATAGGTGTAGTATCATGGAATATGGTTGACGGCGGTATCAATATCTTTTTTGGTAAAGCTGTAATATTTGCAACCGGCGGAAACACAAGAAACTATAGAACAAACACTAATGCCCATATTAATACCGGCGACGGCTGGTCAATTGCTATGCGTGCCGGAATTCCGATTGAGGATCCGGAATATGTTCAGTTCCATCCAACCGGTATTTATACGGTTGGTAATCTTATCACCGAAGGAGTCAGAGGTGAGGGCGGATATCTTCTTAATTCCGAAGGTGAACGCTTTATGAAAAAGTATGCTCCTCATGTTCTTGATCTTGCGAGCAGAGATGTTGTCAGTCGCGGCATGGCTCAGGAGATAAGAGAAGGAAAAGGAGTCGGTTCCAAAAAAGATCATATGCTTTTGAAACTTGATCATCTCGGACACGATTTCATCATGGATAAGCTGCCCGGAATATGGGAGCTGGCATATAAATTTACAGGTATCGACTGCACAAAAGATCCGATTCCTGTTGAACCTACCGCTCATTATCATATGGGAGGAATTCCGACAAACAGGTTCGCTCAAGTTGTTATTCCTGAGGGTGATAACCATGAAAAGCCTGTTCCGGGATTTTATGCGGCAGGTGAATGCGCCTGCGTATCTCTTCATGGTTCCAATAGATTAGGATGCAATTCATTGCTTGACCTTGTTGTTACTGGAACTCAAGCCGGTCGTCAGGCATCGAAATGGATACTTGAGAATGACATTGAACTTCCGACTCCTCCGGTTGAGTACCTTGCTGATAAAACTGCCGGAGGTACCATTAAAAAGATACAAAATCTGTTTGATTATGAAGGCAGCGTCAGAATGGATGAAATATTGGAGAAATTGCGCGATAGTATGTCAACCAATATGGGTGTATTCAGAACAGAGGACAGCATAAAACGTCAGTTAGATGTTTTGGCTGATTTGAGAAAGAAGTATAAGAAAGTGGGAATACAGGATAAAGGATTGTCCTTCAACCTTGATTTGATCGAAACCTTGGAATTAGGATCACTTCTTGATATTTCTCTTATCGGAACTACGGCAGCTCTTAACAGAACTGAAAGCAGAGGGGCGCATTACAGGGATGATTATCCCGAACGCAATGATAAGGAGTGGTTAGAGCATACCTTAACCTTCTTAAACAATGATAAGGTTGATATTAAGTATAAACCGGTTCGTATGAAACCGCTTACAGCTCCTACATTTCAACCTAAAAAACGTGTTTACTGAGGAGGCAGACAGATGTCATTAGCCGTGGGCGATAAAATTATATTTAAGATTCAGCGATTTAGCTCTGATACCGACAAAAAAGAGCATTATGAAGATTATGAGGTAGAATATAGAAAAGACGGGATGATGATTCTTGATGGACTAAATCAGATAAGATGGGAACAGGACGGAACATTGTCATATCGCAGAAGCTGCAGAGAAGGAGTATGCGGTTCTGATGGAATGAATATCAACGGTGTTAATATGGTTTCTTGCATGACGCATATTTCCGATCTAAAAAGCAGTGTTATTACGATAAGACCGCTTCCCGGATTTCCGATTGTCAAAGATCTTGTATGCGATATGACTGATTTCTTTAATAAGTATTATGTAGTGAAACCATATTTAGTTGAGAAAACTCCGCCTCCGGGTGAGGAGAGACTTCAATCTATTGAAGATAGAAATAAACTTAACGGAATCTACGAATGCATCTTATGCGCTTGCTGCTCGAGTTCTTGTCCGTCCTATTGGGCAGACCCCGATTATCTCGGACCTTCTGCGCTGATAAATGCAGCACGTTTTGTTCTTGATTCTCGTGATGAAGGCAAAGACGAACGTCTTGATATTCTTAATGACAAGCATGGTGTTTGGAGATGCCATACGATTACGAACTGTATACCGGCTTGCCCAAAAGAACTGAATCCTACCAAAGCTATAGCAGAGCTGCAGCAGACTATAGTAAGTAGAAAATATTGAAATTAAGATAGACTGAAAAAGCGCAAGGGGATCTTTTTTAAAGGTTCTTTTGCGCTTTTGCGTAAAAATGACAAGATATTGGCAGGCTTTTTTATGAGGCTTCCCATATACTTCGTTAAACTTCTTTGAATTAACCCGTTAGTTTTTCCGAAGTTTGCCTATCTACAGAAAACCTCAAAAAGGCTGTGAAGTTGTTTGTTGTGCGGCGGTCTTATTATGCTGCGTTTACGAGGTATCGGAGTTTTTTTCAATAAGCTCAAATGTTTTCAGCCATTCATCATCTAAAGAATGATCAAGTGAGCTATCTGCCATTGGAAATAGCATTTCTTCTTCCATCTTTATATGCTGGCGAAGCAAACCTGTAAAGTTTCTTGCTTCACTTGTAAAAATATTGCTGTCAGTTTCAAAATTTTTATACGCCGACTGCATTCTTTTATTAGATTCTCTCAGCACTTGATGTTCATCGAGCATGACAACAACAGGACCGGAGGGTTTGCCGCCTCCGCCTATATACATTGAGAGTTCGGGAAAAACCGTTTGTTCTTCTTTGTCAAAATGGAGCCAAAATTTCGAGTTAAAAAAATGAAGAATATCTTTCATCTTCTTTTGGTCAGCAGCTTTGCCGTCTTCAATCTTTTCTATGGTTTGATAAAAAGTTTCAAGTATTTTCAACACCTCATTATGATCTTCCGATAAACTGTTCAGGCTTTTCAAAGCAACCTCCTTTGCTGAATGATCTTACTATGAAACACTGTGC
>CAJVZA010000076.1 GCA_913009315.1 uncultured Hippea sp. | reverse complement strand
ATGAGGTTTCCCATATACTTCGTTAAACTTCTTTGAATTAACCCGTTAGTCCTTCAGAAGTTTGCCTTGTCTATAGAAAACCTCATAAAAAGCTGTGAATCTGCTTATTGTGCAGTGGTCTCATTATTGTCAGAATTCTTTTTGAGGATTTCCTGAAAACCGGGGAAATGATCTTTTTTTCTGATTATTTTCAACTTTAAGCGCAATCTGAAAATTATCACAGAGATATTTAAGTGATTCCAAATTTAATTTAAAGCGGAATTCGCTGCCTGTTTTTAAGATGACACTCTTTTTAGCTTGTTTTATTTTCATAAAAAGCGGAAAATCACCAGGCCAATTACTAAAAACATTATCTATCCGAGACAAAAACTGTTCATTTATCATCTCATATTCGATGTCTATTGCAATTTTTTTTATAATTTCTAATGCTTCTTCAATGCTGATAATCCCGGAGGATCTTATCTCTTTACTCTGATCTTCTTCCATATGGCCAAAAACGACGGCAGGATCGCCAATCTGAAATTTTGATTCAATTTTGGCATATAAGTGTGGAAAAACTACGCATGAAACAGCACCAAATGTGGTATGGATTTTGATATATGCCATTTTGGTACGTTTTTTTGTTGTCTTTTCTGAAATATCCGTTATAACTCCTGAAATTATCGCATTTTCAGGATCCGATATCTCTGTTATTGCTTTTGCGACACTCTCATAGTCGGATAGCGGATTTCCGGAAAGAAAAAATCCGAGCAGTTCGTTCTCCCACAAGAAAATTTGTTTATCAGAAGGCATAGCAACACTAATTAATGCAGGCCCCTGAGAGAATGTGTCTGATTCACCAAACAGCGATGCCATGCCGGTTGTGTTGTTTTTTTTGGAGATTGCCCATTCGATCAAAACAGGAAGATTTTCAAGCAGCTTCATACGATTTTTCTCCAGTTGATCGAATGCTCCAACTTTTATTAGACTTTCCAGAACCTTCTTATTACATTTTCGCATATCAATTCTGCTTATAAAATCATAAAAATCTTTATAAGCACTGTTTTTGCGCTCTTCTAAAATAGAGTGTATTGCAGCATTGCCAACATTTTTTACGGCTCCAAGACCAAATCGAATCTGGTTAGAGCCGGAAGGCGAAAAACTTACATCACTTAAATTCACATCCGGCGGCAAAACCAGAATTCCCATTCTTTCGCACTCGTCAATGTATTTAGTAATTTTTGTCGTATTATCTTGATCGGAACTTAAAAGGGCTGACATAAATTCGACAGGATAATTGGTTTTTAGATAAGCGGTTTGATAAGCAATAAGACCATATGCTGCAGAATGCGATTTATTGAATCCGTATCCTGCAAAGTATGCCATAAGATCATATATCTCTTCTGCCTGCCGCTTTCTTATTCCTCTCTCAACCGCCCTTTTCACAAATGGAATCTTTTCATTTGCCACAATCTCAGGCTTTTTCTTTCCGATTGCGCGTCTCAAAATATCAGCCTCTCCTGCGCTGTAACCGGCCAGTTTCATAGTAATTTGCATCACTTGTTCCTGGTATAGAATAACCCCGTATGTTTCTTTCAGAATATCCTTTAACTCGGGAAGAGAATATTTTACAGCCTGCTTCCCTTTTTTTCTCTCAATAAAATCCTTGACCATCCCGCTTCCTAACGGACCCGGTCTGAAAAGTGCCACCAATGCAACTACATCATTGATATTATTTGGATCAAGATGTCTAACGATATCCTGCATTCCCGACGATTCAAGCTGGAACATGCCAAGCGTATGCCCTTCAGACATATTTTTATACGTCTTTTCATTATCTAAAGGAATTTTAGAAATATTGAAATCAGGCTCATTTTCATGAATAAATCGTACGGCAATCTCTATTACCATTAATGTTTTTAAGCCTAAAAAATCGAATTTTATAAGGTTTATGTCCTCCAGATATTCTTTGCTGTATTGAACAACAGCCATCTGCTCATTCGGGGACTTATATAGCGGAACTTTTTCTTCAAGCGGTTCATCCGAAATAACGATTCCGGCAGCGTGCGTAGAAGCATGGCGTTTCAGACCTTCAAGAACCTTTGCTATATTATAAATTTGAGCTACAGCAGGATCATCAGCTATTCTTTTTTTTAAAACGTTATTCTCTTTTGCTGCGGTTTCCAATGTTATGTCCAGAGTGTCCGGAACAAGTTTTGCAATCTTGTCCACATCGCTGTATGGTATACTGAGTACTCTGCCTACATCCCTGATTACCCCTTTTGCTTTCATGGTTCCAAATGTAATAACCTGAGCAGTTTTATCAGCTCCGTATTTTTTGACTACATAATCTATCACCTGCTGTCGTTTATCATTTGATATGTCGACATCAATATCCGGCATCGAAACACGTTCGGGATTTAAAAACCGTTCGAACAAAAGCTTATACTTTATGGGATCAATATCTGTAATTGACAATGCGTATGCGACAAGAGAACCGGCAGCAGAACCCCTGCCCGGTCCAACCGGTATATCGTGCGTTTTTGCATAATGTATAAAATCCCAAACTATCAGAAAATAGCCCGGAAACTTCATTTTTTCAATAACTGTAAGCTCATATTCCAGACGCTTCTGATAGATGATCTTTTGATCCGCATCTATCAAATCTTCATTGAATCTTTTTTCAAGACCGTCAACAGCCAATTTTCTCAAATAGCTTCCCTGTTTATCATTCTCCACAAACGGATAGCGCGGAGGAATGGGATTGCCAAGATTTAAATTTAGATCGGTCATATCTGCGATATACTCACTATTTGTAACAGCTTCTTTGATATCGCCGAATGCTGCCAGCATCTCTTCGGCAGTTTTTACATAGAACTGATCCGAATCCATTCTCAGACGTTCTCTATCAGATACTACTTTTCCCGTTTGAATGCATAAAAGAGCATCATGAGCTATGCTGTTTTCTTTTTCAAGAAAATGACAATCATTGGTTGCAACCAGCGGAGTGTTTGTTTCACCGGCAAGTTTTATGAGTTCCGGATTGATTCGATCCTGTTCAGACAAATTGTGCCGCATGATCTCTATATAAAAATTATCCTTTCCGAAAATTTCTTTATACGAGTGAACCGTATTTTTAGCTTCATCGTATCTGCCGAAGCGAATGTTTTTTGCAATCTCACCTTGCAGACATGCCGAACCGGCCATAAGACCCTCAGCGCAGTCTGCAAGCTGCTTTTTATCAATTCTCGGTTTATAGTAGAAACCTTCTGTAAAACTTCTTCCCGATAATTTCATAAGATTGTGATATCCGACCTCATTTTTTGCCAGAAGGATAATATGATGAAATCCTTCCTGTCCTCTAATCTTTTTTGAATGATCGGGCGTTAGGTACATCTCAGAGCCTATAATTGGCTTAAGGCCGTTCGCTTTCATATTTTTGTAGAATTCCAGGGCTCCGAACATGTTGCCATGATCGGTTATGGCACAACTGTCCATTCCGCTTGACTTAAGCTTTTTGATTAGATCTTTGATTTTAACAGAACCGTCCAAAAGACTGTATTCGGTATGATTATGAAGATGGACAAACTTTGTCAATGTTTTATTACACGTACAGCGTGATTAAAATGTCTTTTGTAAAATCCTGCCAACCTTGAGATGGTTACATCGTGTACTCTGCCTGAGGATGCATGTATAAATTTGTTATGTCCGATATAGATACCGACATGGCTGTGGGGTCCTCTACGGGTATTAAAAAAAACCAGATCTCCGACTCTAATGCTGCTTAGAGGGATTTTTATACCGTATTTATGTTGACCCCAGGTAGTTCTCGGGAGTCTTATATTGATTTTTCTGAATACCTTCATTACAAACGCCGAGCAATCGATTCCTGTCTTAAATGATTCACCTCCGAATTTGTAAGGCGATCCTAAATATCTTTCAGCTATCCTCACAACTTTGTAACGAGAACTCAAAAAAAGATGCAGTTTATCGTGCCGTACAAGCCGGATTCTCATTTTGCGCATAAGCTTTTCAACAGGAACAAACCGGTAACTTACAAAAGATTTTCCTGGTACAAGCAATTTCCGACCTATTTTGAGCGGTTCCCTTCCAATATGATTAAATTTTTTAAGAAACGCTACATTGGTTGAAAATCGTCTCGATATAAAATAAAGAGTATCACCTTTTTTGACTATGTAACTTTTTGTATATGCCAATATAGATGAATTTATACTTTTCCGGAGGATATAAAGATTTTTTCTACCCGGTTTGGCTATAATCAGAGTATCACCGGCTCTGATATAATTTTCTTTGATGCGATTGATGCTTTTCAGGTTACCGACAGTTAATTTAAAACGCTTTGCAATGCTGTTAAGTGAATCTCCATGCTTTACCTTGTAAAAAAAATTGTCGTATGAAACAACGATCTTAGAATTTGAATAGATATTACTTGCATGTTGATATCCGAACGCCGGTATAGAAATCAAAGCGATTATCAAAATTATATATTTTGTATAGCGCATAACAAGATAATGCTACTTCATTATCTTTGTTTGTCAATCCCATGTCATCCCTGTTCTCTCAACATGCCGATTTTCTAATCTGGGAGTCTCGTTATGCTTTTCTGCTTATTGCAGAGCGGTCTCATAATTTCACCCCTGTCTTGACTAACAAAACAAACAAGATACCATAAAATATAATGAAAAGTCTGTCTAATGAAAACAAAGCTATTGAGAATATGTTTTCACAAATATCTCCGAATTATGATAAGC
The DNA here is from genome assembly GCA_913009315.1 of uncultured Hippea sp. Taxonomy (GTDB): domain Bacteria; phylum Campylobacterota_A; class Desulfurellia; order JAADFJ01; family JAADFJ01; genus JAADFJ01. The sequence continues at coordinate 1,347 of CAJVZA010000076.1, read as the reverse complement.
TTAACCATCTGCTTAGTCTCGGAATCGACCATCTTTGGCGGAAACGCTTAATCGATAAGATACCGGGTGATGCAGGAAGAATTCTTGATCTGGCAACCGGTACTGCAGATGTAGCACTTGAAATTTCCAAATCTTTCAACTCCTTAATTGTCGGTGCGGATATTTCATTGTCTATGCTTAAAATGGCAAAGCGAAAAGATAAAGATGACAATATTCAGTTTATAAATGCCCAGGCGGAGTATCTTCCGTTTGCCGATAATGTTTTCGACGCTGTAACTATTTCATTTGGACTGAGAAATATACCTGAAAGGAAAAAGGCGCTGCGTGAGATGAAAAGAGTTCTTAAAAATGACGGGGTTCTGCTCATCCTTGAGTTTAGTCATATCAAGAATATTTTATGGAGAAGTATATTCGAATTCTATTTTCTCAAGATTCTTCCATATATAGGCAACAAAATATCAAAACATCATTTTGCATACTACTATCTTCCTCAAACTGTAATGAAGTTTCCGGCTCCCGAAGGACTTTCGGATATTTTGAGAGATGTAGGATTTTCGAATGTTTGTTACGATCGAATTCTCGGGGGCGTTGCTGCAATACATAGCGCAAGGTCTTGAGATTGTCTCTATCATGAAACCACTGTACAATAAATATATTCACAGCTTTTTGTGAGATATAGATGAGGCAAACTTCTGAAGGATTAACGGGTTAATTCAAAGAAGCAAAACGTAAGCATATGGGAAACCTCATAAAGTCCGCATGAAGCTAAAGAAAGGGTGAAATTTCGCTCCAGGTAAGTTTTGTGGTGGATAGGTCAATGCAGGACTCATGATACGCGGATGCCTGCTTTTATAAAAGTATCATTTTTTTAATGTCTAACCGTTGGGTTTTTTTATGCCTATACCTTTACTGCCCGGTCGGTAAAGGTTGACCGGGCAGTAAAAAAATTTCTGAATGCAAATTTCAGCTGTTTTGTTTCCTGGAGCGATAATAGAAATAAAATAACGATAATATTATAAGAAGCGGTAAGGTTGCATTAAAGCCGGCATTCGGATTTATTGTACAGCCGCCGCCGCCGGATGAAGAGACAGTGCCGCCGCCGGATGACTGCGGATTTGCATTTAGCACTTCAAGTGCTTTGTCGTTGGCATCATTTAATAGTGCCATAGTATACTTATGGTTGTGAAAGCCTCCGCTCTCATCGCCGCCGGCGTAAGTTAGATTTCCCACTGCTTCATTTAAGTCGGCCTGCAGGGATGCGTTATTAACGCCTGCCATAGCTGTCTTCGCAGCATTAACGTTAGTTGTAGTTGTAGCTTTAAGTGTCGCATAATCCGATTTCCATTG
>CAJVZA010000075.1 GCA_913009315.1 uncultured Hippea sp. | reverse complement strand
TTGCGTATGAAAGAGAGATCAATATATTTATTGATCAATCGCAGGATATGATTCTCCGGTATCATATCTCCTATATTGATATAGTAAAACAGAGGAGATTGTTTTGTCTTTTTTCCCATCATTGTAATGTAACTCCTTAAAGATAATAATAACGGTTTCATAACTGAAACCGTTATTATTATACCACTTTAAGTAATTAAATACAATAGAATAGGAGTTTTTCAACAGCCTCTTTACATTTGACATAACGACCTAATTTTATCTGCACCAACATAAAACCGACAGGCTTATTGCTCTGTCGTTGATTAAAATTAAGGGCGGCTCTAAGAGCCGTATGCAAATCATAGAAGGAAGCAATAGAAACCAAATTTTTGAGATATTTTTGAAAACTTCATGTGCAATCATCTTTTGAATGATCAAAATCTTTCTTTCTCGCTTTTTGAGCGATTAAAATAAGAACATACTGAGCAATATCTGTCGTAATCTTGCTTCTCTTTTACTTTTCATTCTTCGTTGCGAAAACGGTTACAATAAAGCTGTCTCTTGCTTTTTGAACGATCAAAAAGTAAGCAAAAAATCGCCGCTGTGCATAATATGCTAAAAAAATAAAACTCGTATCTATCTTATTGCAAAGTGTCTCAGCAAAAACAGATATGCGCTTGCAAATAGAGTCTTTCTTATTTATCGCTCAGACATTATTTTTTCTTAACGCATAATCTGCTGATTTTATTAACACATATTTTACAATGCGGTTTTAAAGAAGAAGAAAATATTGAACAAATAAAAGAGTACTAAAGATACAAACTATGATCCAATATTTATAATTCATTCATTTTGTCTTTTGTTTTTAATCTTTCTGCTCTTTTTCCCTTTACGGCGCTACAAAATCTGCGTATAAAAATCAGAGTAAAAATGCGTATAAAAAAAATAATGTTTGAGCGAAAGTGCAGAAGTTCTTTGTTTATTGAGTATAACTTTATTTATAGAATTGTATTTTATAGGAAAGAAAAATGCGAGTTTTATTTTTTTAGCATTTTTGCGAATAATTTTAGCAGATTTTGTACAGCCTTGATTTTTTCGTTCTTTTTTATCAAGAAAAAAGAACAGAAGAAAAAGATATTTGTATATCAAACAATCTGTTTTTATTTTTGAGAGTGAAATATAATTTTTCCTTCCTACTTTTTAATAGGCTAAAAAGCAGGCAAAAAGCCTCCGCTGATAAGAAAAGACTAAAAATCTTCCGCTTGAAGCTAAAAACAGAAAACTCATAGTCTGGATATAACTTTTATTATATAAACAATACAAATTAAATCTGACAGTTTTTATTTAGTCTATAGTTTTGTTCAGATATTCTGTTTTTTATACGCTTCATCAGAAGATTTTCTTAACATCTTTTCTCAAATGCGGACAAAAAGAAAAGAGAACACAGGCAGGATGCCTGTGATACATTAAAGAAGATGAGATTGTCGCGCTGCGCGATTGCAATGGCCTCTATATTTTCGTCACTGCGAGGAGTGAAACGACGCGGCAGTCCAAAGACAAGATTGCCGCGCTTCGCTCGCAATGACGGAGGGGAAATTTCAAGACAATGACCTTCCTTCTTTTGTCACTGCGAGGCCGAAGGCCGCGGCAGTCTCATTGTGCAATCTCTTGGGGTCGTTGAAATATGCAGAGCATTTCACAGGGTAAACATTTAATATAACTATATATTTTACATTCATCATTAAATTGTTGCATAACAATCACTGAGTATTCACTGAGTATTTATTATTATTTTTCAAGAAATTCATAGATATCTATTTCTGCCCATTTGAGTATAGCCCTTAATGTTCCTTCCGGTATATCACCTGAATGGTTGGGAATTGTTGTATATCTGTTTGCGGCTGAGTTAAACCAAATTTCATGGCTGCCTGCAGCCTGCCTCGCAAATTCAAACCAAATTTCTTTAGCTTTTTAATAACATCTCTATATTTGAATCCGGATAGATTACCCATTACAACTACAACCCTATAACTATAGGCAATTCCAACGTTTTATACTCAATTTCTTCAGATGATACTGTTTTGTTCTGCATCTCCAACAGTTTTTTGGCTACATCTCCGGCTATTTCTAAGGTTTCAGCAATTGTTCTACCTTGAGCAACCAAGCCCTGAATATCATCTGATGTTGCTAAATAAGCACCTTCGGGAAGTTTTTCTATCTTTATCTTTATTATTTTCTCCATTTTGTCCTCCTATGGAACATCAAGGTCTACCGTTGTATTTTATATGATTGTGGAGGAAAAACAACTCTCGCTAAACTGAAAGGAGTGCTTTGTAAGGTTTATACATATTTACTCAAAATCTTTAGAATTGATATGTTGTAAATAGTTTACCTGCCCCCTATTTTTTTCAGAATCAATGATATTGACGCATTAAGGTTGCCAATATATACTTGCAATAAGAAGGAAAAATTTAAAGTCGCTAATAAGAGGAGAAGTTATGCAATACCAGCTGCCCGGTAATTTTTATAAAAATGTCATTTTTGCTTTGTTAGTATTAATTTTTACATCAGGGTGCGCTCGCCATAAAGGATTGACAAAAGTCAAACCTGAACCGGAAAGATCTGCATACAACTGGTATAACGATGCCATGCAGGAGCTGGTCAGTCATGATTACGACAAGGCAGTTCATTCTTTTACATTACTGATAGAGCAGCATACGGGAACAATTTACGCAAAGAAGGCTCTTCTTAGAATTGGGGATACATATTTCAAACAGGAAGAATATCGCTCTGCGAAAGCCGCTTTTCAAGAGTTTCTCAAACGTTATCCGGGAAGCAGCCTGTCCGGACATGCAAAATTTATGATGGGCTATTCTGATTTTCGAATGAGATATGACTACAAGCACAGTCAGGAGAATGCACAAGCAGCAGCCAGCGAACTAATCGGTTTTATCACTGATTACCCTCAAAGCAGTTATAAGCTAAAAGCTGAAAATATGCTTTCGGTTTTAATCAACCAGTTAGAAAAACATGAGCTTTATGTGACAAGATTTTACCTGTCAATCGACAAACCAACTGCTGCAATGATAAGATTAAATTATTTGGATAATCGGTACGACGTTGACAATCTTAAGGATATCACACGCTATTACAGAATTCAGGCTCTTATAAAGCTGAAAAAATATAAACAAGCTAAATCTCTGCTTGATATGTTTCCAAAAAACAACATATACTACAAGCGTCTTAGGGCAGTTAAAAGATTAAATGCAAAACGATTTTAAGCTCAAAATTATGATACTCGCTTTAATGAGAGATTTGGCAATCAAAGGAAATGGCATGCTGTCATCAAATCTGCCTGTTGATCTGTTCTTTTCTAACGGCAACATAGTGATAAAAACCGAACTGCCCGGAGTTGAGAGAAAAGATATTTCGGTAACCATGCATGGCAACAATATTATTATCGGTTATACAAAAACAGCAGAAAGCAATAAAAAGCGAACATATTACAAAATGGAACGAAGTTATGGAAAATTTGAAGAAAAGATAAGATTGCCTATATATATAGCTGATGCTAAAACAAAAGCATCGCTATCTGATGGTGTTTTAACAATTACCATCAACAATAATAAGCCCAAGGAGAAATAGTTGGAACAAAAAAAAATTTTGGAATCAGAAGAGATAAAAATTCCGGAGGTCTTGCCGCTTATACCTGTGAGAGACACTACGGTTTTCCCGCATATGATTCTTCCGCTGTTTGTAGGAAGAGAGTTCTCGATAAAAGCAATAGATGATGCGCTTTCCAAACAAAGGATTCTTGTGCTTGCAGCGCAAAAAGATCCTGCGATAAATGAACCTTACGAGGATCAGATATATTCGATTGGAACAGCATGCCTGATAATGAGAATGCTGAAACTTCCCGACGGAAGGGTAAAAATTTTAGTACAAGGAATAAAGCGTGTCAAAATTAAAGAATACATAAGCTCTGACCCATTTTACGAAGTACGTATCGATGAAATAGAAGAAAGTAAAGGCAGCAACATAAAAGAACTGGCGTTAAAAAGAATCGTAAGGCACCAGATCGAAAGCGCGGTTGCTCTGGGCAAAAATATCCCGTCAGATCTTATAACAGTTCTTGCAAACCTATCCGAACCATCAAAATTTGCAGATATTGTAGCTTCCAATATTGGATTATCAGTCAAAGACGCTCAGTTGGTACTTGAAGCTAAAGATCCCGAGCAGGCATTGTTGATTATTACAAACTCTCTCGCTAAAGAGCTTGAGATACTTACGATGCAGAATAAAATTCAGAATGAAGCCCGAGGTCAGATAGGCAAAACACAAAAAGAATACTTTTTGAGAGAACAGCTCAGGGCAATAAAGAAAGAGCTTGGAGAAACTGATGATTCCGATGAAATGGAAGAGCTTACAAAAAAATTAGAAGAGGCTAAACTTCCAAAAAAGGCCAAAAAAGCCGTTCAGAAAGAGCTTAAAAGACTTCAGAAAATGCATCCCGACAGTGCCGAAGCAAATGTGATAAGAACATATATTGACACCATGATATCCCTGCCATGGTCAAAAAGCACAAAGGATAGCTATGATATACTCAAGGTATCAAGAATATTAGATCGGGATCATTATGACCTGAAAAAGCCTAAAGACAGAATATTGGAATATCTGTCGGTAAGAAAATTGAATCCGCATACAAGCGGGGCTATTTTATGTCTTGTGGGACCTCCGGGGGTTGGAAAAACATCTCTCGCTAAATCGGTAGCACATGCTATGGGAAGAAAAATGGTCAGAATATCGCTTGGCGGAATAAGAGATGAGGCGGAAATACGGGGACACAGAAGAACTTATGTCGGGGCATTACCGGGAAAAATCATACAGGGATTAAAATCATGCGGTTCATCAAATCCTGTATTTGTGCTTGATGAAATAGATAAAATAGGCAACGATTTCAGGGGTGACCCTTCCTCTGCGTTACTTGAAGTACTCGATCCTGAACAAAATACTGAATTTGTAGATAATTATCTTGCGGTTCCGTTTGATCTTTCAAAAGTTTTCTTTATTACAACGGCTAATTCAGCCAATACAATACCGCCGCCTTTACTCGACAGGATGGAAATCATTTCTATTGCAGGCTACACGGTAGAGGAAAAAACAAAGATTGCAGCGCGCTATATCATACCGCGTGAAAAGGAAAGAAACGGAGTTTCCAATATTTCCATAATATTTACAACCGGCGCAATAACAAAAATCATAGAAAACTATACCCACGAAGCAGGCGTGAGAAATCTAGAGAAAAATATTGCTCAGATTTTGAGAAAAATAGCAAGAGAAATTGCTGAGGGATCAGGAAAGAATGAATACCGAATAAGCAAAAATTCTGTAGAAAAATTTTTGGGTCCTATAAAATTCAGTAAAGATATGCGCCTGAAAAAAGCAACCCGAGGTGTTGTTGCGGGACTTGCATGGACTCCGGCAGGCGGTGAAATCCTGTTTATTGAAGTTAGTGTTGCCAGCGGCAAGGGCAATCTGCTTTTAACCGGATCGCTCGGAGATGTCATGAAAGAGTCTGCTCAAGCTGCATACAGCTATGTACGCTCACATAATGAAGAACTCGGCATAGATGCTAAATTTTTTGAACAGCATGATCTCCATATACATTTTCCGGAAGGAGCAATACCAAAAGACGGGCCTTCGGCCGGAATAACCATTCTCTCGGCAATCATTTCAGCTATAACAGGAAAAACCGTAAGGCCGGATCTTGCAATGACAGGTGAAATAACTCTTGTAGGAAGAGTGCTGCCAATTGGAGGCCTAAAGGAAAAACTGCTGGCTGCTCTAAGAGCAGGAATATACAATATTATAATTCCCTATGAAAACAAAAGAGACCTCGCTGAAATTCCTAAAAAATCGCTTGAAAAATTTACCATTCACTATATAAAAAACGCAGGGGAACTACTAAATATTGTATTTGACAAAGAAAGAAGGAAAGTGTCTTAAAGATATCTCTATTAATTCCTGGCATTTCAGATTGAGAGCCCGAATCCGTTTTATAAATTTATTTTGCACATCAGATGGCATCTTGAGCAAAACGAGAAGGCAGACGTAATATGAGACCACTGCACAATAAGCAGATTCACAGCTTTTTATGAGGTTTTCTATAGGGCAACTCTATTAATTCTAAGCGTTTCAAATTGAGAATTCAAATCCGTCTCATCAAGACGCAAATTGCAGGTA
>CAJVZA010000074.1 GCA_913009315.1 uncultured Hippea sp. | reverse complement strand
TAAAGGGCAATCTTCAATAAATTACAATTTTCAAACTAACCGGTTAGTCCCTCAAATTTTAATCTTTAAATCTTGCCCTTTCTTTGACTTCTGTGGATGCGCTTATTGCGCAGTGGTCTCATTATGAGATTGCTGCGAAGTAAACAGATTCACAGCTTTTTATAAGGTTTTCTACAAGGCAACTCTATATTTAGTTATCTTCCTTGAAAAGATTAAAGTTGTGGTATAGTATAACAGTTCAAACTTAGGGGGTGATGGCTGATGAAAGGTTGTAATATAATCGTCGAATCGCTAAAAAAAGAGGGTGTTGATACCATTTTTGGATATCCGGGCGGCGCCATAATGGCAATTGATGATGCACTTATGGACGAGAAAGAGATTCATTACATTCTTGCCCGCCATGAACAGGGGGCCACGCATGAGGCTGACGGTTATGCCCGTGCAACAGGTAAGGTGGGAGTAGTCCTCGCTACAAGCGGACCTGGAGCCACCAATACTATAACAGGTATAGCTACTGCATACATGGATTCTATACCGCTTGTAGTTCTTACCGGCCAGGTGCCCACAACGTTGATAGGAAACGATGCATTTCAGGAAGCTGATACGGTAGGCATCTCACGTCCCTGCACAAAGCATAATTTTCTGGTGAAAAACGTCTCAGAACTTGCCAGAACCATAAAAGAGGCATTTTATATTGCGAAATCCGGCAAACCCGGGCCGGTACTTATCGATCTTCCGAAGGATGTGATTCTGGGTGAAAGTCGATTTGTATATCCAAAAACGGTTGAGCTGAGCGGCTATAACCCCACAACAAAGGGCAATCCTCATCAGATAGAGAAGGTGGCAAAGGCATTGTTGAAGTCTAAAAAACCGCTTCTCTATATAGGAGGAGGTGCAATAAGCTCAAACGCATCCGGGCAGATAGCAAAATTGGCTAACAGACTGCAGATACCCGCATTTGTGACACTTATGGGGCAGGGTGTATTTGACCCGGAAAGCGAACTGCTTCTGGGAATGGCGGGAATGCATGGCACTTATAGTTCAAATATGGCTATCCAGAACTGCGATTTCCTCTTTTCATTGGGAGCACGTTTTGATGACAGAATTACCGGCAAACTCGATGAATTTGCTGCACAGGCAAAAATTGCTCATATAGATGTAGATCCGGTGTCTATAGGAAAAAATGTTACTACGGAATATCCCATCGTTGGAGATCTTAAGATTGTACTGAATCAGATTCTTGAGGTCGTAGAAAGGATAGCGGAACCGGTGGATTTCTATAAATCCAAATATAAAAAATGGCTTGAAACGGTAAACAGATGGAAAACGGAACATCGTCTTGATTATAAAAAGAACCCTGATGTTATAAAGCCTCAGCAGGCAATAAGCTGTTTGTCGGATATTCTTGCAGGAAAAAATCCTATTATTGCCGTAGGAGTAGGCCAGCATCAGATGTGGGCACCGCAGTATATGAAGTTATCCAGACCGCGCAGTTTTCTTACTTCCGGAGGTTTGGGAACAATGGGCTATGGTCTTCCTGCCGCTATTGGGGCGCAGACGGCATACAGAGACAGAATTGTTGTTGACATAGATGGAGACGGAAGTTTTCAGATGAATATCCAGGAACTTGCAACAATTGTTCAGGAAAAACTGAAGCTTAAGATAATGATAATAAACAACAGATATCTTGGAATGGTCAGGCAATGGCAGAATCTGTTTTTTAACAATCGTTATGCTCATACCGATATGACATTCCAGCCTGATTTTGTGAAGGTTGCCAATGCGTATGGAATTGAAGCCGGAAGGGTTTCCAAGCCTGATGAACTTGATAAAGCAGTCAGAACCATGGTGGAATACGATGGAGCATACCTGCTTGATGTTGTTGTGGACAGGTTGGAAAATGTATATCCCATGGTGCCTTCAGGAGCACCGCTTGACCGGATGATATTGGTTTAGGGAGATTGATATGAGAATAAGATTATCGGTACTGGTAAATAATGAATATGGTGTTCTCTCGCGCGTTGCAAATCTTTTTGCTGCAAGAGGATATAATATAGAAAGCCTTAATGTGGCGCCCACTCATGATGAAGGGGTAAGCAGAATGACCATTGTGGTGGAGGGAGAGAAAGAGATAGTGGAGCAGATTGAAAAACAGCTTAACAGAATGGTAAACTGTCTCAAGGTGATAAACTTGAATGATCAGCCTGCTGTTGAACGGGAGCTTGTGCTGATCAAGATGCATACAAAGGATACAAACAGAGCTGAGATATTAAGGATAACAGATATTTTTAGAGGCAACATTGTTGACTTATCGTCTGAAAGTTATACCATAGCCATATCCGGAGATTCGGGAAAGATAAATGCCGTTATATCTCTCTTCAGGTCGTTTGGCATCAAAGAGATTGCCCGCACCGGTCTTGCAGCATTAACAAGGGAACTGAAAACAAGCTAACTATTTTTTGTGGAGGTATATAGTTTATGAAATTGTATTATGATAAGGACGCCGATTTAGATCTGATTCGTTCAAAAAAGGTTGCAGTTATAGGATATGGTGCACAAGGTTTTGCTCATTCCAACAATCTCAAAGAGAGTGGTGTTGATGTTGTTGTCGGTTTGAGAAAGGAAAGTAAATCATGGGCAAAAGCAGCCGCAGCGGGAATTAAGGTTATGACAACCGAAGATGCTGTCAAATGGGCAAATGTTATTATGATTTTGACACCCGATGAGCAGCAGGGGATATTGTTTAAAAGCTCAATTGAGCCGTACTTAAACTCGGGAGACACCATAGCTTTTGCTCACGGATTCTCAATCCATTTTGATCAAATTGTCCCTGATGAATCAATAAATGTTATGATGGTTGCTCCCAAGGGCCCCGGTCATCTTGTTAGATATGAATATACACAGGGAGAAGGCGTGCCTATGCTGATAGCGGTGGCGAAAGATCCTTCAGGCGGAACAAAGAATCTCGCGCTCTCGTATGCTTCAGCGATAGGAGGCGGCAGAGCGGGCGTGATTGAAACGACATTCAGAGATGAAACCGAAACCGATCTGTTCGGCGAGCAGGCTGTTCTGTGCGGTGGAGTTACAGCTTTGGTAAAGGCGGGATTTGAAACATTAACCGAAGCGGGATATCCGCCGGAGATGGCCTATTTTGAATGTTTTCATGAACTAAAGCTTATTGTAGATCTTATGTACGAGGGCGGTATCAGCGATATGAGATATTCAATTTCAAATACTGCAAAATATGGCGATGTAACAAGAGGTCCGAGAATTGTAGGACCAGATGCGAAAAAGAATATGAAGCTTATATTAAAAGAGATTCAAAGCGGCAGTTTTGCAAAAGAGTGGATGCTTGAAAATCAAACAGGCAAGATTGTGCTTAAATCGTTAATCGAAAAAGATAAAGATCATCCGATAGAGCAGGTCGGCAGACAGCTCAGAGGTATGATGCCATGGCTCAAAAAAGATAAGAAGGTTGATGAAAGCAAGAACTGACAGGTTTCATAAAATACATCTCGGGCTGTACGGTAAGTTTGCGGTCCCTGGAATGATGGTTATAAATAGAGGTATCCAATAGACAAGCAGGATAGAATCTTGCTTGTCTATCCAAGTAGCAATCAGATAGGAACTAAGCAAGAGGTAAGTCGCTTATCTGTCTGTATGTCGTACGCCGGCAAACTGGCAAAAAAGATGGAATCTGCCGCAAAAAGGAGTATAATTCAGATAAAGACTTTACGAGGATTGCAAATATGAAAACAGTTAGATTCTATGAAAAATGACTAATGAAATTTATAAAAATATAGATGAATAAATTTTTATGAAAAGAACAATATATCTATTCCCCAATCTGTTTACTGCCGCCAATCTTATGGCAGGATTCTATTCAATTATATTCTCATTCAGAGGGCGTTTTTTTGATGCGGCTATAGCTATTGCATTGGCAGTTGTGTTTGACAATCTGGATGGTAAAATTGCCCGTCTAATCAGTGCTACCAGTAGGTTCGGTTTTGAATATGACTCACTTTCCGATCTTGTTTCTTTTGGTGTAGCACCGGCGATACTTTTTTACGGCTATTTTTATTCTTTTCAAGGCGACCTGGGAATTGTAATTTCTGCTATATACCTTTTGGCAGGATCATTAAGATTGGCTAAATTTAATGTTACCAGCCAGAATGACCGGTTTTTCGGTCTGCCTATACCAGGAGGAGCGCTGGTTGTTGTTTCTATGATTTTACTTTCAGACGATTTCTCTTTGCTGCAGTATAAGGTTGCTGCGCTTATGATGATGTTTATCACTTCATATTTGATGATATCCAATATAAGGTATGAAGGCTTCAAACATGTAAATATAACTAAAAGACTTTCTATGTATCTTTTTGCGATAACTGCAACTGTTATAATACTTGTCATAATGCGGCCTAAGATCGCAATTCCTGCCATAACTTTTGTTTATGCGGCATCCGGCCCTGTTATTTTTTTGGCTAAGTTAACAAGGCGCAAAATCAGGAATTACAGGATAGCCCAAAAGGAGGGTAACAATGTTTGAGTTTGTAAAAATATTTGATACAACCTTGCGAGATGGCGAGCAATCACCTGGGGCAAGTCTTAACACAGGTGAAAAACTCAAGCTTGCAAAACAGCTTGCAAAACTTAAAGTTGATATCATAGAGGCCGGTTTCGCAGCAAGCAGCCCGGGTGATTTTGATGCCGTTAACAAAGTGGCCAAAGAGGTAAAAGGACCGATAATTGCATCGCTGGCAAGAGCAAATGAAAAAGATATCAAAGCTGCCGCAGATGCAATCAGTCCTGCAAGTCGAAAAAGAATCCATACTTTTATAGCTACAAGTCCCGTACATGTTAAAAAAAAGTTGAGAATGAGCTATGAAGAGGTGCTGAAAAAGGCTGTAGAATCGGTTAAATTAGCCAAAGAATATACTGAAGATGTTGAATTTTCACCTGAGGATGCAACGAGAACGGAAAGAAGCTATCTTGTTGATATAGTTTCTGCCGTCATCGATGCCGGAGCAACAACCGTTAATATTCCCGATACCGTTGGATATACAACTCCGCAGGAATTTTTTGAGCTTATCAGCTTCTTGAAGAAAAATGTAAACAACATTGATAATGTAGTGATAAGCGTTCATTGTCATAATGATCTCGGTATGGCTACCGCAAACTCGCTTTCTGCTATCCTCGCAGGAGCCAGGCAGGTGGAGTGCACATTAAACGGTCTGGGTGAGCGGGCAGGTAATGCTGCTCTTGAAGAGATAGTAATGGCACTGAAAACCAGGCATGATTTTTTTGATATCGACACCAAAATCGATACAAAGCAGATTTACGGTTCAAGCCGGCTTGCCAGCCAGCTTACAGGTATATTTATTCAAAGAAATAAGGCAATTGTGGGAATAAATGCTTTTGCGCATGAAGCGGGCATTCATCAGGATGGCGTAATAAAAGAGAGAACCACCTACGAGATTATGAAATCCGAGGACATAGGGCTGCCCGGAAATAAACTGATTTTGGGTAAACATTCGGGACGCAGGGGACTTGTGAACAGGCTTTCCGAGCTTGGGTTTGAAAATCTTAAACCTGAAACATTGGAAAATGTGTTCGGTCGGTTCAAAGCTCTTGCCGACAAGAAGAAGGAAGTAACCGATGATGATCTGTATGCCCTTGTTGCGAGCCAATCCAGAACCGTGCCTGAAATTTTCAAGCTTGTTAAACTGCAGGTTGTGAGTGGAAACAGCAGTATGCCGACTGCAACGGTCAGACTCCAGAGAAACGGGACAATTTTTATGGATGCAGCTCAGGGAAACGGACCTGTGGATGCGGCGTATAAAGCCATAGAGAGAATTATACAGATAAAAGTAAAACTTGAGGACTATCAGATAAAATCGGTAGGTGAAGGAAAAGATGCTATGGGCATGGTGCATGTGAGGGTTCATTTTTCCGATACTGGAAAAACGATTCTCGGAATGGGGACGCATACTGATGTTATTCAGGCATCAGCAGCGGCATTTCTTGATTCGATAAACAAAAACCTCTTTTTTAAAGATGTCGAGTAACTCCGGGTCGATATGTGTTATTTGTGCATGGCGTGCTACCTGCACTAAAAAATACAGTGTTTCCAATGATATCTCTTTGAGATGCCCTGATTATACAGAAGATATCAGTCTTAAACTGCAAAAAGCAGATAAGGAAAAAGAGAATAGTGAATCAGCTTGAAAACTGGTTTTTTGACTTAGATAATACACTTTACCGAAAACCTGATCTATTTAAACTTATAGATAAAAGAATAAATCTGTTTGTTATGAAGTTTTTGAATTTGGATAACGACAGAGCGGAAGCACTCAGGAAGAGCTATTTTTATCAATATGGAACAACTCTCAGAGGCCTGATAGACAATTTTTCAGTTGATCCTGTAAACTATCTTGACTACGTTCATGACATAGAGATACGCAAATTTCTTAAATCTGATTTTTCATTAAAGCTTTCTCTTGAAAATATCAAAGGAAGAAAATTCATTTTTACAAATGCTTCAAAAGGGCATGCCGAAGCTGTTTTAGATTCCCTCGGTATAAAAGAATGTTTTGAAGAAATTTTTGATACGGGTCATTTCTGCTATCATGCGAAACCCGAAAGCGTTACCTTTGAGAAAATTGCAGCTGATTTTGACGGAAAAAATATTATGGTTGATGATTATCCAAAAAATATTGAGGCTGCAAAGAGAACAGGTTTTTATACGGTGCTTGTCGGCAAAGGAACATCCGGTTATGCAGATGCGCAGATTGACGATGTCCATAGTATAGAGACGGCTGCAGAAGAGATAAAAAATAGTTTCTGACCTCTTTTTGCATATTGAGACCACTGCACAGTAAACAGATTCACAGAAGTCAAAGAAAGGGTGAGATTTAGAAATTAAAATTTGAGGTACTAACCGGTTAGTTTGAGAATTTTAATTTCCTGAAGATTGCCCTTTATTTGAC
>CAJVZA010000073.1 GCA_913009315.1 uncultured Hippea sp. | reverse complement strand
TTTATGAGGTTTCCCATATACTTCGTTAAACTTCTTTGAATTAACCCGTTAGTCCTTCAGAAGTTTGCCTTGTCTATAGAAAACCTCATAAAAAGCTGTGAATCTGCTTACTGTGCAGTGGTCTCATCATATAGCCCGTCGAAACACTCGGCAGATAGCTGCTGAGTGCAAGGCTATGACCGGAATTGACTTGAAACTGCCTCAATTGAGCTTGTTGATAGATGTCATTGCTGGGAATAGAGTGACGGAACAATCTCAAAAAACGTTGGCAATAAAGGGATTGCCACGCACCTTTCGGTGCTCGCAATGACAAATAGGAGTTTATCAACAGCCTCGATCGATTAAACTCCTTTCCCTGCAACCACCGTCATCACCGTCATCCAGGCAATTTTTAATTCAAGTCCAATATTCCAATGCTTGATATAGTATAAATCATACATCAACTTTTGCCTTGCATCTTCCATGTTGGCTCCGTAAGGATAATTAACTTGTGCCCAGCCGGTTATACCCGGGGCTATTAAATGACGTTCGTTATAATAGGGAATTTCTTTTTCATATTTCTGAACTAATTCATTCCACTCAGCTCTAGGGCCGATTAAGTGCATTTCTCCTTTTAAAATATTGATCATTTGAGGAAGCTCATCAATGCGGGTTTTTCTCATAATCTTACCCCAGGGAAATATTCTCGGATCATCTTTTTGAGTATAAGGATTAGAATACCCTAAATTCGCATACATGCTCCTAAATTTTGTGCACTCAAATTCTTTTCCATTAAGTCCGACTCTCTTTTGTTTAAATAGTATTGGTCCACCCTGAGACTCTTTTTTTATTCTATAGATCGAATAAAGCATAACAGGCCACGCAAAAAAGAAAAGTAAAAAAATTCCGAAATAATCAATCACTCTTTTTTGAAAATATTGCCATTTTGAATATGGCTTGATATGTTCCAAAAAACTTAAATCTATATTATTCTCAGGAATATAATATTTATGCAGATATTCTTCTAAAAAACACTCAATAGTAATATATTTAGCTCCTTTTAATCCTAAATTTGTTAAATATTGTGTAATTTCTGCAGGAAATACTGCTTTAGTGTTCAGAACAATCAATTTAAATTTATCTTTTATAGCAAGATTTTTTATTCTACTTATAACCTCTTCTGAATTTAAATCTTTATATTGTATATGTTCAATTTTCGTGAAAATCTTTTTTATTTTTTCGTATTCCAATTTTATAAAATTGTATTTTTCTCCAAAAATGATCATTTCAGGTCGGTTCACATCAATCAGGCTTTTGCTTTAGTTGTAAACTTTTTCCGATAAGTACAAAAAACAACGGAGTGCGGTTTTTTAAAAATGATTGAAATTCAGTATGTAATTGATATTCCGCATACGTACAAAATGGGCAATCTTCAAGCTCAGCAATTTCTGCAAGAGATGATCCATCCTTAGATGTTTCTGCAACCTTTAGATCTCTTTTAATAAATTTTCCGGTATTTCTCATTTCAAATTTATTGTAATGCCGTACCTTTAATATACATATGTTTATTTTGCGCAAACTGTTTTCATTTGTCAAGACCACGCTTAAATCATTCTAAGGACATTAGAGAAAGCGGCCAGGGGATACGCAGCTATAAACCGTTTAGGATATGCTTGCCGCAGGACAGGCGAACAGAGGAAAACCCGACAACGTGATCAAATCATGAGACCACCGCACAATAAACAGATACACAGAAGTTAAAAAGAAAGGATGAGCTTCGAAAATTAAAATTTGAGATACTAACCGGTTAGTTAAGGGCACTTCTGTTAATCCGTAAATGACCATCTTGAGTCCACAATCAAAACGCATAGAATTATTAGAAATATCTTATAAAGATAAAAACGCGACCAAAATTCAAAATGACGGTTAATCACTTTAATAATTAGAAACAGACATTATACTGAACAGTAAACGTTTTCGTATTAAATTGCTTTAAAAAGCTGCATGAGGTGAAAAAAGTGCCGGATAAAAATGAAAAAACTATATAAAACCATTGAAAGCGTAGTCATAAAAAGCAATGATAAACAATACAAGCAGGAATCGGTTATTGAAGAGAGACCCTTTAATTTATTGCTTAATGCAGTTGAAATTGCAACATCTATGGTTCTGCCTGAAAAACTTGAAGAGTTTGCAATAGGCTTTCTTTATGCACAGGGATATATTGACAAATACAGTCAGATCGATTCTATAAGGGTATGCGAGGACGGATCTATATTTATATATGCTGAATCCGTAAAAGAGCCGAAGCCGGGCGACTCGATAATAACATCAGGGTGCTCAGGCGGCACTATTTCAAAAGAAATAATCAAGGGTAATAGAAAAAAAAGTATCACAGAGTGCAAACTTACTTTGGATGATTGCACCAAACTCATAAAGGAAACTACATTGCAAGGACTAAATCTCACAATGAAAACGCATGGCGTGCATATAGCGGGTTTTATGTCGAATGGATCATTATTGGGATTTGCGGCAGATGTAGGAAGACACAACGCAGTAAACAAAATCATCGGAGAACTCCTGATGAACGGAATTATCCCGGAAGGCGCCCTCTATACAACAGGCAGATTGACCTCAGAGATGGTTGCGTATACCGCCAGAATCGGTATCCCAATACTTATTAGTAGAAATGCACCTTCAACATTAGGTATCGAGATTGCAAGGAAGTCAGATATAACGTTGATATCTTACGCAAGACCCGGGCGGCTGAACATTTTCAATCGCCCGGACCGTATCATTTACAAAACTGCAGGATAGTCAATATATCTGAAATTTTTATTTGCGCAAACTTGAAATATACGCATTAAGTGCTGTAAGTTTCGGATCATTCCACTTCAGCGGCTTACCCTTCAGTGCCATTTTTACACAGGTATTGATAATCTGATCCAGCGACATAACCTTTTTTGCCATCATAAAATAGCGAGGATATTTCTCTTTGCTGAAGAAATTCATTGCTCCCATTGGACCTCTTTTATAAGATCTTCCCATATTTATGTGACATGAGTTGCACGATTTGCCGTTTGTTCCCAGTGAGGAATCTTTGAACAGTCTTCTGCCCATAGCTATAGCTGCTTTCTCTGTTTTCAAGATTACGGCGGAAGATTTCTTCATAATCATATTATTAGCTTTGCTGTTCTCTTTTTTTCTCATTTTACTGCTGCCTAACAAGCTCAGATATTTCCCAATATTATCAACATCACTTTTTGTTATACTGCCTTTGAATGACATCATCATAGGAACATTGTTTAGTGCGTATGTCACATCCTTTGCATTTCTTCCAACTATGTTAGGTCCAATGCC
The DNA here is from genome assembly GCA_913009315.1 of uncultured Hippea sp. Classification (GTDB taxonomy): domain Bacteria; phylum Campylobacterota_A; class Desulfurellia; order JAADFJ01; family JAADFJ01; genus JAADFJ01. The sequence goes on along the minus strand of CAJVZA010000073.1, from coordinate 4,028 downwards.
GCCTGTTGCGTTAGCTCCATGGCATGCTGCACAATTTGCCCGATATAATGCTTTGTCGGTTGCTGCATTTGCCTGAACGCTAAATCCCGCAAAACCGAAGATCGATAATACTGTTATTATCATAAGTAATCTTCTCATGAATTCCCCTAACTCAGAATCTAATATTTTTTATGTCGTACGCTGCACAAAAAAGACAGATATTCATAGTGTATGTAATTATTTTTTTAGCGATTGTAGATAATCACCAATTGCTTTTTCATCAGCATTTGTAATAGTTCCCTTTAATCCAGCCATCATAGGAACATCCTTTATCGCATCTGCTACATTCTTCGCACTTCTACCGACAATATTAGGACCGACACCGCCTGTTGCGTTAGCTCCATGACATGCTGCACAGCTTGTCTGATATAATGTTTTGCCGGTCGCTGCATGTGCCTGAACGCTAAATCCCGCAAAACCCAAAACTGCAGCAATTGCTACAAAACCGAAAATCTTCTTCATAAAAACCTCCACATTTTTATTTTTATTCAATATAACGCTTTATTTGAAAAAGTATAGCATCTAATGTAAGTTGACCTATTCCATTCCAAGCTTCTTTTCCATTTCTAAAAAAAATCATAGTGGGCGTATTAACTATATCATATTTATCAAAAACATCAAGATATTCAACAATATTTATTCTCGCAAATGGAATATTCGTAAAAATTTGTGAAAGCTTTTCAATTACAGGATTCATAAACTCGCAGCTTTCGCATGGCACGGCATAAAAATAGATGAACATTAGTCTGTTTTCAGCTATCCTTTCATCTATATTTTCTGCCGTAAGTTCTTCTACCATGATAATTCCATATTATATTCGGATTTTCCGAACTCAACTGTTCCGTCATCAAATTTTTCACGTTTCCAGATTGGAACAGATCGTTTGATAGTATCTATAATAAATTCGGATGCTTCGTAAGCTTCTTTTCGATGAACACAGGAAAGAGCAATAATCACGGATATCTCTCCGGGTTCAAGTTTTCCGTATCTATGTACTATTTTTAAAGCCGATAATTTCCACCGATGCTCAGCCTCGTCGGCGATTTTTTGAAGTTGAGCGGCGGCCATTTTTTCATAACATTCATATTCTATCGATAAAACCGTTTTGCCTTTAGTGCAATTTCTTACCGTTCCGACAAATATGAGCACTGCTCCGGCGGCATCTTTTTTAACCTCATCATAGATTGCTGCTATTGCCGCAGAGGTCAATCTCTCTTTTGTCACTTTAATCATCTGCATCTCCCTCATTTTCGATAATGCTCCTCTCTCATTTCGTTATGTCCATTTCTTTAATACCTTTAAAATCGTCCTTTCATTACCATACATCATTGATTTGTAGCTGCTTTGTCCATACCCGAGAGGATGGAGTCTGTATATCTTAAGTCCGTAATCCTCCACAAAAATTCTAAACGGTTCAATGGAGCTCGCCGCATGTATAAATAAAACATGCACATTTTGCCTTTTTATTATACCGGATAGATTATAAAGCCATCTGATGTTCGATCCGGCCTTACTTTTATCCCGTTCTACGCTGCCTGCAAGATTAAGATGATAACGTCTGACAAAATAATCAAATGCTCCTTCCTCCGTTATAAAAGGAACCGACTTTACGGCAGCCAAATCAGTCTCAAATCTCTTGTTCATTTCACTCAATCGCTCTTTGAACCCCTTCACTTTTTTTATACTTACAACCGAGGGATATTTTTTGACCAAAACATTCAATATACCGGGCAAAATATAATTTTTTACAATCACCGGATCAAGCCAGATATGAGGATTTGCAATTACTATGTTTCCAACTCTATGCCTTCCTATGAGATTAGGATAATTTTCGGATAGTACAATACTTTTTTTTGATTTCATATTTTTTTCAATCCCCAATCCTATCTCAAAAAATAATGAAGCGTTGTCAAGCATTAACTTATCTTTCGGTTTAAGAACATAATCGTGAGGATCTTTCCATTGCGGCACAATAGTTTTAATTTCAAATTGACTTACGTCAACAATTTCTTTTGTAATTAAATAGAGCGGCCATATGCTGCATGCAATCAAATTCTTTGCATCCGGCAATATGCCGACAGCCGTCATCGAAATCAGTCTTTTAAAAAATTCTCTCCTCTGCATCACACTGCTGCGTTGGCTGTTTTTTGAATATAATTGATTTTATATAACCCTATCCTCCGCTAACCGGAAGTATAAATGCAACCTCATCGTTATTTTTTAGTACCTTGTTTTCACAATACTCATAATTGACCGCAACTCTCGAATTTTCAAAATATCGCCTTGCCGAAGGATATTTTTCCGATAACAGCATCTTTAAACAATCGGTGTCGGTCGATTCTTTAAGATCTATTGATTCCGAATCGATGCCGATTATATCTTTGATGGCGGCAAAGTAAAAGACTATGACCTTCATTTTGATGCTACAAAAAATCGTTTATTGCCAAAATTTCTCTCCTGAAGTTTCCCTTCCCTGAGAAGCTCAAAAATCGTATCATCCAAATCGTCGCTCCTTCCATAGATATCTATAATATCATCTTTTGTAAGAGGTCTCATATTGCAGCTTGACAAAAGTGCATTTTGCGAGATTCTTTCACATTTCGATTCACTCTCAAATTCACCCGTAATTTCAACCGGATAGCTCAAAAATGATTCGAGACTGCGCTTAATTCTTTTCAGTTGTTCAAATGATACCGGACTCACATTCTTAACGGGAGGTCTTATAATGGTGCCAAGCTGAAGTTTATCAGCTCTCACTGTTGATGCCCACATTCCAAGCTTTTTTATGCTTTCGCTGCTGTCATTAAAATCCTTAACCATCAAAATCTCAAGCCATAACTTTCCCTTATAAAGGTACGAAAACTCTTTGATTCCGGTCAGAACCTTTCCGAGGCTAATATGCCTATCCGGTTTATCAACCATAAAAAAATCTTTCTCATTCACGCTGTCCACAGATGGAATCACTATATCGGCATCAAGCAGGGATTCTTTTACATCCTGAAGATACAGAAGCGATCCATTCGTCAGAACGGCAACAGGAATATCTGTAATAATTTTTTTAATTGCTTTAATTAAGCTGCCTATGCAGCTATTTAATGTAGGTTCTCCTGCACCGGTAAGCGTAATTACATCAATTTCCCTGTTGCGGGCTGTAAATTCTTCTATCTCGCTTAACAATTTTTGCAATTCAATATATTCTTTTCTCTCAACGGTTGTAATTACAGTTGAACCGACTTCACAATAAACGCAATCATAACTGCATATCTTTTTGGGAACGAGATTTACTCCCAATGATCTTCCGAGTCTTCTTGAAGGTACCGGTCCAAACAGATAATCATAATCCTTTTCTTTTAGCATAAAATATACTATAATCTTTTTTGCTTAAATGAAAAGAAAAATTAAAATTGTAGGAGCTTCCGAACATAATCTAAAGTCCGTGTCGGTCGAGATTCCGAAAGAAGCCCTCACTGTTATAACAGGACCGTCAGGATCAGGTAAATCGTCGCTCGCATTTGATGTTCTTTATGCCGAGGGACAGAGAAAATATCTTGAGTCGCTCTCATCGTACGCCCGACAATTTCTTGGCAAAATAAAAAAACCGAATGTAGAAAAGATCGAAGGACTATCTCCTTCGATTGCAATAAAGCAGCAGACCGTTTCAAACAATCCGCGCTCTATTGTAGGTACGGTTACCGAAATTTATGATTATCTGAGAATGCTCTATACCCGAACGGCAACGGCACACTGTTATAATTGCGGTCAGCCGCTTTCATCTTTAAGTATTGATGAGATGATAGGCCAAATAGACAAAACCATCGGATTGAATGAGCGGTTCACTATTTCACCTATAATAAGAAACAAAAAAGGTCAGTTCAGGGAAACATTCAGCAGACTTCAGAAAGATGGATATCTGCAGATCGGAAGAGCGTCGTGTAGGGAAAGAGTGTAGATCTCGGTGGTCGCCGTATCATTAAAAAAAAAAGAAAAGA
>CAJVZA010000072.1 GCA_913009315.1 uncultured Hippea sp. | reverse complement strand
GCACAATAGATGAAGCTACAAAGCTTTACAATATACAATATGTATCGTCAGGAAACAAAAAGGTAAAACAAGCCTTGCTAAATACTACAATAGGCGCAGATGAGAGCAAACCTTACGGCAAAGGAACCGTCTCAAAAGCCTATCGCACAGGCAAAGTATCGATAATGTCTAATATTATAGAAAACTATCATTTCCGCTATTGGCATGATATTGATAGAGCTTACAATGTTCACTCTGTTTGTTCAATTCCTATCAAAAAGCACAATAAATTGGCATACATACTCTATATTGCAAGCAATTCACCAAACATCTTCACCGATACATACCTTCATCTTTTAGAAGAAATCCAGTGTGATGTTGAATTTGCATTGGAGAAAATTGAAAAAGATAAATATAGCAAAATGACGCTTGCCGCTCTGAATACAGGTTTTGATTTTGTAATAATTACAGACAGCAATTTCAACATAGCTTATGTAAACAAAAGTGCACTGAGAATAACCGGCTACACCAAAGATGAGCTTATAGGCAAGCATCATTCTATCTTTTCAAGCAAAACACACGACAAAAAATTTGCAAAGCAACTATACGGCACAGTGACAGCTGGAAAGTCCTTTTATTCAGCTATAACTTACAAAATAAAAGACGGTTCTTTAATAAACACCACAGTTACAATTGTGCCATTTAAAATAGAAGACAAAATAGAATACTACATAACTGTAGGAGAAGATATAACAGAAAAACAAGAACTCTATAACCGGTTAAATATATTGCTGAACTATGACAGTCTGACAGGTTTAATCAACAGAGCTTCATTTATAAATTCAATCGAGCGTTTTATAAAAAGAGCCGGAATAGAAAACATAATGGGCGCTGTAGCTGTTATAAACCCTATAAACTTTAAAAACATCAATCATGCCTTCGGATTTGAGACAGGAAATCTTCTTTTAAAAGAGATCGCGTATAGACTTAAAAAGAATCTAAGAATATACGATGTGGTATCAAAACTTGAAGCAGACAAATTCGGTATTCTTATAAAAGAGCTGAAAAATGAGATAGATATAACGGTTGTTGTGGCAAATATACTCAACACTCTAAAAGAACTATACATCATAGGCAAAAAAAGAATCTCCATCTCATTTAATATAGGAGTCAGTCTTTATCCTAAAGACGGCTTATCGGCAATTAAACTGCTTGATAAAGCAAACACATCACTTGTATATGCGCAGAAAAAAGGAGAAAATTCTGTAGGCTTTTTTGAAAAGGGGATAGAGAAAACATTATCACGCAGATTAAAACTTAAGGCAGACCTAAGCCTTGCTTTATCCAACAGAGAATTCATAGTTTACTATCAGCCTTATGTTGATAAAGATAACCGAATAGTAGGAGCAGAGGCGCTGCTTAGATGGAAAAAAGACGGTAAGATCATTCAGCCTTTAGAGTTTATACCTCTGCTTGAGCAGACAGATCTTATTACCGATGTCGAACAACATGTATTAAACACAATATTAAAAGAGATAAACAAGATAAAAAAACTTGATATAAAGCCTGTGCATATATCGATAAACCTTTCACAAAAAAGCTTCAGGCAGCCTGATTTAGAAGAAATAATCCTTTCGGAAATCAATCAATTAAATATAGAAAATAATCTGCTTAACATAGAAGTAACAGAGAGGATATTAATAGAAAATTTCGAACATACAAATAACCTGATTCAATCGTTACAAAAACGACATATCACATTTGCTCTGGATGACTTCGGCACAGGATACTCATCGCTTGCCTATCTGTCACAATTTCCCATAGACTATTTAAAAATAGATATCTCTTTTGTAAGACAAATCATAGACAATACAAAAACAAGAAGCGTAACAGAGAGCGTCATCGATTTAGCAAAAAAACTAAACATCAAAACAATAGCGGAAGGCGTAGAAACTACTGAACAGTTTGAGCTTTTGAAATCTTTCGGTTGTGATTATTTTCAGGGATATCTGTTCTCAAAACCTCTGCCGGAAGAAGAATTTGAAAGATTATTGGCAATGGGAATGATTGGATTAAAAAAGAAAAAGACCGGCTTAAAAACATCTTGATTACATACAGGCTTGACTGCTTGCCGGTTTTTCTCTTTTCTCTTCCCAACTTCGCCTATTTATAAAAGTACGTCAAAACTAACAATTGAGACTGCCGCTACGAAATTCCGGCAGGTAGGTAGGAGAATGAGAAACTGCCAAATAAACAGTTTCAAATTTTCAGAAAACTTAAATGGTCGGGGCGACTGGATTTGAACCAGCGACCACACCCACCCCAAGGGTGTGCGCTACCAGGCTGCGCCACGCCCCGCTGCACAAACAAGTTGTTATTGTTATCTGCTCAACACAAAGAAATTTTTACTCTTCCTTGTGCGTTTCTTCCTGAACTTTCTCATGAGCTTCTTCGGAATGCGTTTCTTCGGATTTATCATTATTCTCTTGCAATGGTTTGGATTCTTCGTTGCTTGTCGTTTCCGATTGCAACGGTTTTGATTCTTCATTGCCTGCCGTTTCCGATTGCAACGGTTTTGATTCTTCATTGCCTGCCGTTTCCGATTGCAACGGTTTTGATTCTTCATTGCCTGCCGTTTCCGATTGCAATGGTTTGGTCTCTTCGCCGCTTTCCGTTTCCGAGTCAACTATTTTTACAATAGACAAACCGATACGATGCCTTGATTTATCTATTCTCAGCATCTCCACCTTTACCTTTGTATGCTCTTTTATTTTTTTCCGTTCATCTGCCGGAAGATTATCCAACTCGGAAACATGTACTAAACCTTCCACTCCGGGAGCAATATCTACAAATGCACCGAAATCTTTTAAGTTTACAACTTCTCCCTCGATTTGATCACCCACAAAAAACATTCCGCTCACTTGCTCCCAAGGATCGCCTTCAAGCATTTTCGTTGAAAGCGCAATCTTTCTCCTTTCCTCATCCGCCAATAAAACTATGGCAGTTACGGGATCATTTATTTTGAACATCTCTTTAGGATTCGGTTCTCTTGAATACCATGTAATATCACCTTTATGTATTAAACCTTCAACTCCCGTCTCAAGCTTTACAAAAGCACCGAAATCATAACATGCCGTTACAGTCCCCACGACGGTATCTCCGATATGGTACCTGGCTCCAATATCTATCCATGGATCTTCCGTTACCTGTTTCATGCTTAGTGCAATCCGGCGTTTCTGCGGATCAACAGCAAGAATTTTTACTTTGATTTTATCTCCCGGTTTTACAATCTTAGAAGCTTTTACGGATTTATCCCAGGAAACTTCACTCAGATGAACCAAACCTTCCAAATTTCCTTTTAGTTCAACAAAAATACCATAGCTTACAATATTTTTTACTATGCCTTCAACAATAGCATTCTCCACAAAATCACCAGGCATATTATTCCAGGGATCCTCAGTCAGCTGCTTAATACCAAGATATACTTTTTCGGTTTCTTTATCGAAACGAATAATTTTAACGGTTATTTTATCGCCTACCTTATATGCTTTTTGAGGATCGGGAATTCTTCCCCAGCTCAGATTACTCACATGAACAAGCCCCTCAAATCCTCCTATATCAACAAAAAGGCCATATGCTACAATACTTTTAATGATTCCCTCTACTACCAAACCTTCTTCGATCTTGCTCAGTATCGCCGCTTTTCTCTCTTCGTTTTCTTTTTTTACAACAGCCTTTCTGGAAACAACAATATTTGATCTGTCTTTATTTAAACTTATTATGTTATATTTATAACTATTTCCGATATAAGAATCGTAATCATGGGGTGTTCTGACACCAACCTGCGACCCCGGAAGAAAAGCGGTAACTCCGATATCGACATAATATCCGCCTTTTACTCTCTTGATAATTTTGCCTTCAACCGTCTTTTCCGAGTTAAAGATTTCCTCAAGTTCGATCCAGCATTTATTTTTGTCAGCTTCTCTTTTGGACACAAGTGTAAAACCGTCTTCGCTGAGCATTCTGACAAGCACGACATCAAAGCTGTCGCCTACTTTTACATTAGCATTTCCCTCATCATCCTTAAACTCGCCAATCTTGATAATTCCTTCTGTTTTTGCTCCTATATCAACAAAAACTTCATCGCTTGACACCTTAACAACGGTTGCCTTAACCATGCTGCCGGGTTCTTTATCCTTTTCTTTTTCCAGCTCTTTCAAGTAGTTTGTCATACTTTCATGATTATCATCATCATCCGATTTCTTTGATGTTTTCTCTATGAGAATCTCCTCACTTTTTGTGCCGGTCTCTTCTGTCGTATCAATTCCACTGCTTTTTTCTATTTCCATCAAAATCCTCCCATCCAAAAACTAACAGTATATTACTCTATTAATAGTTGGTGTCAAATGATTAAAAAGGGTTAATTATTTCTATGCGATTATTAGGTATAAACGAAATTGCAAACAGGCCGGATACAGTAAAAATATCGAAATAACTGAAAATTGACAATGAAAAACAGATAAATATAATGATCCACGGGTTTTGAACGATTGACAGGAAATGATTTTGCATACTTATGGTTAGTTAGAAAACATTATGACCAGGGAGGAAATATAATATGGGTGATAAAATCAGCCGAAGGAAATTTCTTGGAAGAGCTACATGTGTCGCAGGCGGGATAGGAGCAGTTTCCGCCGTTTATCCCGCTGTTGCAAGTTTAGCACCGGATAAAGCTGCTCTGGCACAGTCAATAGCAAAATTTGACATCAGCGGTCTCAAGGAACTGAAACTTGCAACGATTCCATACAAAGGAAAACCGCTGTTTATAATGAAGTTTCCTGCAGGATTTACCCCCAAAAAATGGGGCGGCAAGGCGGAGGAGAGCATAAACTATAAAATTTTTAAGCCTCTTCTCGCAAAGCAAAAGAATGTAGTTGCCATTATAGGCGTATGCACACATTTGGGCTGTATACCTATCTGGGAAAAGAATGGCGGAAAAAACGGAATACCGGTATATTACTGTCCTTGTCATGGAGGCGTTTATACACCTTGGGGAGATAATATTGCAGGACCTCCGCCGATACCGCTTCACATTCCAAAGCAGAAACTTGTCGGCAATACATTAATCGTGGGTTAAATCTTACTAAGGAGAAACTATGAATCAGTCAGTAAAAGAATGGTTTGAATCAAGAACAGGGTTAGGGAGAATTTTTCATAAAGAGATGGTTGAATATAGAGTGCCTAAAGGTTTAACATTACCATACTCACTCGGCATGCTGGCAGTATTATTTTTTGTTATACAAATTATAAGCGGTATCTTTGTGCTGATGTATTACAAGCCCGATGCGAAACTGGCATTCGACAGCGTAAACTACACCATAGTGCAGGTTGTTCCATGGGGATGGTTTTTGAGATCACTGCATGCGGTAGGTGCAGGCTTCTTTATGGCAATAATATATACTCATATGTTTACAGGCGTCTACTACAACGCGTACAAAAATCCAAGACAGCTCATTTGGATTACCGGATGGGTAATATATATGGTTACGATCCTTCTGGTTCTAACCGGATATCTTCTTCCCCAGGGACAGCTTTCATACTGGGCAAGTGAGGTAGTCAGCGAAATGCCGACAGCTATTCCGCTTGACATAATGGACAAGGTATCTTTATGGATAAAAGGCGGGTTTTCAGTTGGAGACATCACAATCACAAGATTTTTTGCACTGCATGTTGTACTTTTGCCGCTTCTGCTGATAGTCCTTGTCTTTCTTCATATGCAATTTTTTCATCAGACAGGTGTTACAAGTGCAGACGGACGCGAAGTTCACGGAAATGAAAAAGAAACGGTTCCATTCATATATGTAACCTTGAAAGAAGGTGTTATAATAGCAATCGTATTGGCAGCATTTTCCTATTTTATATTCTTTAATCCTGCCCCATTTACACCTTCCGCTAATTTTGCTCCCGCAGATCCAATGAGAACACCTGCACATATTGCACCTGAGTGGTATCTAACGGCTTTTTATGAAATCTTCAGATCTATACCGGGCAAATTTCTCGGCTTTATGGCAACCAATATGTTCTTAATATTTCTACTTTTATTACCAATTCTGGATACATCAAAGAAAAAAAGCGCAACAAAACGTCCTCTGTTTTACTTTATGTACCTGTTGTTTCTTCTTTCTTTTGCGGTACTTTCCATTGAGGGCACACAGCCGGATACAGCTCAGTCAATAGTAATTGGACAAGTATTCTTCTTTATCAATATGTTATTTTTCGTAAGCTTACCGGTGATAGCTCATTTTGAGAAAAAAAAGGAGGCAATACAGTGAAATTCCTTCGTTCAATTCCAATTGTTATAATACTTGGCGGTCTGTTCTATGCTCTCTGGAGCGGTATTCTGGAGCCATCAGAATGGAAGGTCCCTCAGTCTGCCGAGATTATCAAGGCAAAAGTCGGCGAGGCTCAATTAATTAAAGAAGGTTCAAAAATATTTAAGACGTCCTGCGCCGCCTGCCACTCCTTGAGATACAAAAAAATATATCCGTTTTTTGTCAATGCACCAAATGTAAAACCGCTCTTTAAAATTCTTATGAAAGAGCACAACGGATTTTTGACAAGAGATGTTTATGAATCGGCTTTTGCGCTTCAGTTGGAGGGGCTCAAGGCAGCATTCGGATCGGTTCCGCCGGATCTTTCAACCGCATATGTTTATCTCGGTGAAGGAAAACTGTTTAATATTATCAAAAATCCGCAGAAGGTGCTTCCGGGTACTAAAATGCCCAATATGCAACTAAACGACAAACAGGTTTTGGCGGTATCGGCATTTATGAAAACCGCAATACTGCCCACCGCAAAAGAAACCAGCAGAAGACATCTCATCGGTATAATCGTTATCATATTCTTTATTATTCTCGCAATACTGTTAGCATTATACAGAAAAGTCGTATTTGAAGAAGACAACATAGAAGAATAGATATTAGAAAAAAGAAAAAACCCGATTCTAACAATCGGGTTTTTTCTTTAGCTTATCTACTAACTTTGCATACTTTGAGTGAGCTATCTTCCCGCAAAACTAAAAATTTTAGTCATACAAAATTTCCAATACAGCCGGTAATATAAAAAATTCGCTCTCATTAGCCACTTTTTCATTTTTATACCTTACCTTACCCGCTAAACACTACTTCAACGGCTGGCCTTAGAGGTACAGAAGCAACCCATCTATTTCAAGGTTACACTACTGACACAGCATCATGAGGCCGCATAGAGGGCAATAAGATAAAATATAATTGACTGACTTGAACCCTTGTATTTAACGTTCTTTTTTATCGCAGTATAATGTCAGATACAAGTATTATATGTATATTAGTTGATATATCATTAGCCACGCTTTTTGGACTCTTTTCAGTAAATATCCTTTAGTGTATTGGTTTTATTGAGATTTGTGGTGAAATTTGTGCGGAAGATTCGCTAAAAGATGTATTTGCAATTCCTGAATGTCCGGTTGAGAGTTTCAATTCATTAGTAAGATGCAAATAGCAGGCAATAGCAGAACTATTCTGCCTGCTATTTGCAACGAAAGAGGAGGGCTAATTTGTGAGATTCGAGATGTCATTTATGAATTGTGCCTCAAAAAGGATACTATCCTCCCGCAAAGGCTGTAATGAGCGATATTTCATCATGATTTTTTATCGGATATTCGGATTCGTTTCCCGCAATCATATTTCCGTTTACAACAAAATTTGTCATTGTGCCGTCAAAGGTTATTCCCTTTTTTG
>CAJVZA010000071.1 GCA_913009315.1 uncultured Hippea sp. | reverse complement strand
CCTCTGGTGGTTATAGAGCCGGGGAAACACCCGAACCCATTCCGAACTCGGAAGTTAAGCCCGACGTCGCCGATGGTACTAAGATTCTTGGGAGAGTAGGTTGCTGCCAGGGGGGTATTTATGAAGAAGGGCGGCGTAGCTCAGTCGGTTAGAGCATGCGGCTCATATCCGCAGTGCCAGGGGTTCAAATCCCTTCGCCGCCACCATTACGCAACCAACAAATAGATAGTATGTCATATTATGTGTCTGAGTTTCAATCAGAGCTTTATAAAAATTTCGATTTTATATATAACAACAGGATAGGTATAGCTGTTTCCGGAGGTCCTGATTCCGTTGCGCTTTTACTGCTTATGCATTCCGTGCAAGAGCTTAGAAAACATCTTGTAGTGCTTCATTTTGATCACAAACTGCGTAAAAAATCATCGGACGATCGAATCTTTGTAAAAAATCTGGCTCGAAAACTGAGTTTACCTTTTCTAACAGGCTCATCGGATGTTGAAGAGTTTCACAAAAATAATAAAATGTCTCCTGAAGAATCTGCCAGAATAGTTAGATATAACTTTTTTGAGAATTCTGCAAAGATAATGGGACTGGATTTTATTGCTGTTGCCCATACTGCAGATGATCAGGTAGAAACCGTGCTTCTGAGAATGGTAAGAGGCTCCGGACTCGGTGGAATTTCAGGAATTCATGCAAGACGAGGTATTTTTGTAAGACCGCTGTTATCGTTTGTCAGAAAGGATTTGATTGCCTTTTTAAATGAAAATAATCAGGAATACAGAATTGATGAAACAAATAACGACACAAGATACAGAAGAAATTATATAAGAATAAATATTATCCCAAGCTTGAGAAAATTAAATACAAATCTGTCCGTAACAGTAAGCAGAAATGTCAAATATCTAAACGATGAGAACAATTTCATTGACAATGAAATGTTTAAACGCCTGAAATTTTTTAGCAGAAAAACAGATTTCTGGGAAATAACAAGAGACAAGTTTTTGAATTTCGAGAAGGTTCTCCAGTTTCGTCTTATAAATTTTTTTTATATGAAGGTTACCGGAAGTTTTTATAATCCTCCGTTAAATTTTACTGAGAATGCGCTTAGTCGAATAAAAAAGGGCAGCGGTGCAGCCTTATATGGAGATTTTCGAGTATTGGTCAGCTGCGGGTATATTGCCTTTACGAATAAAAAAAATGATTTTCCGATTAATATCGAATTGGATCTGAAAAAGAAGATAAAGATCGGCAATGTTACAATAAAGGCTGATTACGGCAAGAAGCCTGCAAAGTTTCCTCTATACAAATATGAAAAAAAATCAAATAGTCTTTATTTTGATTTGCATAAAACAACAGGGAAGATACACTTGAGAACCGCAAGAGAAGGGGATCGGTTTGTCCCTTTTGGTATGAAGAATGAAGTAAAGATATTTAGATTCTTAATGAAAAAAATGATACCGGTTTATTTCAGAAAATATATCTATATTTTATGTGATGAGCAGGGAATTATTGCAGCTCTGCCTGTTCAGATTGATAATAGGGTAAAAGTCGATATGCAAAGCAGAATGATAATTAAAATAAATTGTAGGAATGGGAGTTGAATATGAAAAAAATAGCTGTTACCGGCGCCGCAGGATTTATAGGATCGAATATAGCGAAAAGATTGAAAAGGGATAATTATAACGTTGTTGCGGCGGACAATTTTTATAGCGGTACATTTAAAAATCTGATAGATTACAAAGGAGAGTTTTTTTGTATGGATTTGGCATCGGACGATCTCGATCCGTTTTTCGGATCCGATGCGCTGTTTTTTGAATCGGCTATAACAGATACCACTGTTACCGATCAGGAAAAGATGATGAAAAATAATTTCGGAGCATTTAGACGAATACTTGAATTTGCCAGAGAGGAACATATAAAGGTTATTTATGCGTCAAGCGCAGCTGTATATGGAAACATAGGTGCTCCAACAAAAGAGAATGTCAAACTTGCGCCTTTGAATGTGTATGGATATTCAAAACTGTGCATGGATCAATTGGCATCTTACTATATTAAGAAATATGGTATGGATATTGTCGGCTTGCGTTATTTTAATGTGTATGGTATCGGAGAACAGCATAAAGGAAAATTTGCAAGCATGATATACCAGCTTGCCTGTCAGATGAAAGAGGGAAAGCGCCCGAGAATCTTTACGGATGGAGAACAAAAAAGAGATTTTGTTTCAATCGATGATGTCGTGGAGGCAAATATCAGGGCGCTGGAAACAGAAAACAACGGTGTGTACAATGTAGGTTCAGGTACAGCAACAACATTCAACAGAGTTGTTGCCATTCTTAATGATACGATGGGTATCGATCTGCCGCCTGAATATTTCAGCTGCCCTTACGATTTCTTTCAGATTCATACTGAGGCAGATCTTTCCGGATCGAGACATCTGCTTGGTTATAATCCTAATGTATCGATAGAAAATGGAATTGCCGGCTATGTTGAACAATTGGGATTTGCAAAGTCGGTTTAAGCAAACTAAGTGTTAAAACTGAGAATAAAAAGATGTATGCACTGAAAATGTGTTCTGTGCGGTTCTGATATGATTAGTGTATGAGTGTCTCTATTGACCCGTTAACTGTCATCTTGAGCTCCAAATTAATCTCATTTGAACCGGATTTGCAATATCCCTCGCTGCTGCCTGCAATTTGTGCTTTATCTGCGAATTCGGATTCTCAATTTGAAACATGCAGAATTAATAGAGATGCTCATGAGGCTTTAATTTCTGAACTATATGAAATCATTCAGATGTAATCTGTGCCCTCGCAATTGCAACGCGGATCGCTTAAATGGTCAGCTTGGCTATTGCAGGGCAGGGCAGCCGGAAATAGCCAGTTTCTGTATACATAAAGGCGAGGAACCTTCTATTTCGGGAGAGAACGGATCGGGAGCGATATTTTTTTCTCACTGTACGCTTTCCTGCAAATTTTGTCAGAATTATCCCATAAGTCAGTATGGTATAGGAAAAGCTATAAGTATAGAGCGACTCAGCGAAATAATGCTTATTCTGCAGAAAAGGGGTGCCGGTAATATCAATCTTGTAACGGCTGATCAATATATTCCATGGATTATCCATGCCGTTAGATCTGCCAGGGCAGACGGTTTGCACATTCCGATTCTGTTTAATACGAGCTCGTTTCTCAATGTAGAAGCACTGGAAAAACTTGATGGTATTGTTGATATTTTTTTAGCTGATTTCAAATATTTTGATGAGGCTGCTGCAGCTTTTTTGTGCAATACGTTCAGTTATCCGACTTATGCAAAAAAAGCGATTCAAAAAATGTACGAGCTTGTCGGAGCTGTCGATACTGAATCTTCTGCAGCAACGAGAGGATTAATTATAAGGCATCTCGTAATTCCGGGATTTATCGATCAATCTTATAAGATATTGGATTGGATAAAGAAGACTTTCGGCAGTCAGGTGACTGTCAGTGTTATGGGGCAATATTTTCCTGCCTATAAGGCGGTTGAAATTTCTAAAATAGGCAGGAAGTTAAATAGAAAGGAATATATGAGAGTGGTGCAGAAGGCAAAAAGGCTGCAATTTTCAGGCTGGATACAGAACGAAAACTGTGATATAAATAGAGACGAAAATTTTATAAACTATGGGAGAGAATTATGATAACAATTTTTAGAAAAAACATCAAACTGCTAAGCTTGGTAATATGGGTCGGTATTTTTGCGTTTGTTGCCGGAGGTGCGGTGCTT
Source organism: uncultured Hippea sp. (assembly GCA_913009315.1). Classification (GTDB taxonomy): domain Bacteria; phylum Campylobacterota_A; class Desulfurellia; order JAADFJ01; family JAADFJ01; genus JAADFJ01. The sequence goes on along the minus strand of CAJVZA010000071.1, from coordinate 4,031 downwards.
TATATGGCAGGTCCCTTCAGCAAGGGAGAAAATATAGCCGTAAGCGTTGGAGATATGAAAATATCCGCCCGTGATTATCAAAAGATTTATAATCATTATTACAAGATATATTCCCGGCTTTTAGGCGGAAAGTTTGATAAACAGATGGCAAAACAGCTGGGCTTTGATAAGGAGATAGAAAACAACATAATTAACAGAGCAGTATTGGTTCTTCAGGCAAAAAAGGACGGAGTCAAAGTTAGTGATACCGATCTCGCTGCTGAAATTGAAAGCAATCCGAATTTTATGCGGGGCGGGCATTTCAGCCGCGATCTTTATGATAATTTTTTGCGTTTGAACAATAAGACAAAAAAGGAGTATGAAGGTGCGCTTAGAAAAGATCTTTTGGTGCGCAAAGAAGCTCAGAAACTTATAGGAAATGTTAATGTTTCCGATAATGAGATTAAAAAAGCCTATCTTTCCGAGTACGGAAAGAGAAGTTACAGATACATTGTTGTTGATGCTGCCGGATATAAGAAGGATGTCAAGATAAAAAAAGGTGATCTGAAAGATTACTACAACAAGTACAAGGAGCAGTTCAGAGTGCCCCAAAAGGTGGTAATAAAATATATTGATGTGAATATAGGCAATACTGAAAATAGCATAAAGATAACAAAAAAGGAAGAGAAAGAGTTTTATGATGCCCACCCAACACGATTCCTTGTGCCTGCGGTTGTTCATGCCGAGCATATTCTGATCGCCAAAGGTAAAGACGGATCATACAAAAATGCTCTCAAAAAGGCAGAAAAGATTTATAAAGAGCTTAAAAAAGGCGCATCTTTTGGTAAACTGGCAAAAGAATACTCAGATGACCCCGGTTCAAGAGTTAGAGGCGGCGATTTAGGATATATTCAAAAGAACCAGCTTGTCAAGCCGTTTGCCGATGCAGCATTTTCACTTAAAATCGGCGAAATAAGCAAACCGGTCAAAACACAATTCGGCTATCATATTATTAAAGTAATCAGCAGAAAAGAATCATCTGTAAAAAGTTTTGATGACGTAGCCGATGAGATTGGAAAAAATCTAAGACTCTTTAAAGCGTATCAGAATCTGTTTAATAACGCAGAAAGAGCTCAAATTGCATGGAAAAGTGCAAAAGGTGATAACAATTTTAAAGGCTATCCTATATTGGTTTCAAAACCATTCTCATACAACGGAGATCTGTTTGGAGATTATACTCAGAATATCTACAAGAGTGCCGTATTGCTTGCCAAAGGCAAGATATCATCACCTGTTCAGGCAGGCAAGGGGCATTTTATAGTCTTTAAAAAAGACAAGACCATAAAATCATATATACCTGCGTTTGCAACTCTGAAGTCAAAGATCAGATCTGCCGTCATTCAGCTTAAATCTGTTCAGATTGCAAAAAATATGGAGAAAAAAGCCGCAAAAATAGCTAAAAAGATAGGTGTGTACAAAACAGGAAAAAAATTAAATTTGGCGTATAAATCAACAAGTTTGATTTCGGAGGCTGAAACTGAAAGTTTACAGCTTGGATGCCTGCCGCAAAAATTGGTATCGTTGAAAAGTAACGAAATTGCTGTCTGCAGCAACACAAGTTCGTACAATATTGTCGCTTTTAAAAATAAAAGCAAATTTAATAAGAAAGACTATTTGAGCAAAAAAGATCTGATAAGGCGTCAGCTTCTGCAGAAAAAGGCATCGATTATATTGAATAAAAAGATTGCAAATTTGAAAAAAGGCATTGAAATTAAAATCAACAAAAAGTTTACGGAAAATATCTGATGTGCCTAATTTTGCGCATCGGATGAGGCCTTGAGCAAAATGAGAAAACGCGTAATGCGTAAAAGCTAATGCTGCAGTGTATGTTTTTCGTTTTGCCTTTTGGGCGGGCTTTTGGCGAATAATTGTGATGTCGGTGCATCTCTATCGATCCGTGAACGATCATCTTGAGTCTCAAATCGGAATTATCTTTCAATTGAATCGGCTGCATCCTCATACTGCCTGTATTTATATGTTGATAAAACCGAAAACCGTTCAAGGTGCCATTTGATGCGTGAGGCGAGAAATATAGACCGGATTGTCGCCGTACTATCGGATGAATTGAAAAACTGGAAGGTTCCTGTAGTAACAGAGGTTGCCTGCAGCAGTAATCCTTTCTGGATATTGATATCTACCGTACTAAGTCTTAGAACCAAAGATGCCGCAACCAGAGATGCAGCCTTTAGATTAATGAAATATGCCGACACTCCGAAACAACTGGCTGAGTTAGGGGTATCGGCCATCCAGAAACTTATTTATCCTGTCGGCTTTTATAGAGTAAAAGCGAACAATATTGTGAAAATATGCAATATTCTGCATAATGATTATAATGATGCAGTGCCGGACAATTTGACTGAGCTTCTGCGTTTACCGGGCGTCGGCAGAAAGACTGCTAATCTGGTGATAACCGTAGGATATAATAAACCTGGAATTTGCGTTGATACGCATGTCCATCAGATATCCAACAGGCTTGGGATAGTAAAAACAAAAACTCCATTTGATACCGAAATGGCACTTAGAAATTGTTTACCGAAAAAATATTGGATACGGTTTAATGATCTTCTGGTTGCTTTTGGTCAGAATATCTGTAAATCCGTTTCACCTTTCTGCTCTGTTTGTCCATTAGATTCGGAGTGTCCTAAAATTGGGGTCATCAGGCATAGATAATGTTCGATGTGCAGCCATTGTGTATAGTTATACATATAGTGAAGCAACTCTCGATTTTGCTAAAACATTATGTAAAATAGTATATTCATATAATAGGGGGGTAGTGTAACTTATGACTCTTAGACTCAAAGATAATCTGAAGCAGCTTTATTACTTTTATGTGGTTGCTGAAGAAGGAAACTTTTCCAAAGCGGCAAACCGTTTATATTTAACTCAACCGGCAGTAACTATGCAGATAAGGAATTTAGAAAAAAGTATAAAGATAAAGCTCATAGCGGATAAGAAAAATTTTCTGCTGACCGACAGCGGCAAGATTTTGATGAGATATCTTAAAAAGGTTTTTGGAGAACTGGACGATGCGGAGAGGGCACTTTTAGAAATAGAGGAAACTCAATCGGAAAAACTGAGAATCGGAATTACCCTTGCTCATTCAAAAACGTTACTTTTTGAAATTCTAAACAAATATAGAATGAAATATCCTGTTTCGCGGATAAAAATTGATATAGACAGCTCTGAAACTCTATTCAAAAAACTGCAGAACAGAACACTTGATATCATTGTTATAGGAGAAACATCAGGTCGTATCAGCAGAAAAGAACTTGTAGTCCTGAAACTCGGAAAAGAGGAGATCTGTCCCGTATCGGCACCCAATCATTCTATACAACGGAAGAAAGTAGTTACGATCAACGATATATTGAGCGAAACTGTTATAATGAGAGATAATAGATCTGCAACAAGAAAATATATTCAAAACAGATTCAGAAAAGTTAAATTGCCAATTAGCATGGAATGCGAAAACTCCGATCTCATAAAAAAGATGGTAATTGCGGGCAAAGGTATCAGTTTCCTGTCTATTTCTACCGTACGAAATGAACTTAATGCCGGAACACTTAAAAAAATAGAGATGAACAGGAATATGAAATTTTTTATGGATATAAAACTGATGCTGTACAAAGAAAAGCACGATAGTCCGAAAATGAAATATTTTATAGAATGCGTCCTGGATTATATACCGAGAAGTAAAGATAAATAAATGAATAATGAAATCACTGTACAATAAACAGATTCACAACTTTTCATAAGATATCCTGAAGTTATCTCTTTCAAAATAGAAATATGATTTGTGCCGGGCAGGTTCGTAAACCATATCCGGAGTTCGAAGAAATAAAACAGTCAGAAATAATACCTTATTTTCATAAAAAATCTTATAGTAACTATAAATTAATTTAACTTGATTTTGTTATATTTTATCAATACTTTATAAAAGAATAATATGCTATTAAAGATAATCTGATTTTTTTATAAGGGGGATTTATGAATGT
>CAJVZA010000070.1 GCA_913009315.1 uncultured Hippea sp. | reverse complement strand
CTTATTGCATATGGATTTGATGATTTTCGGTGTGATCTTAATATTCATTGATTTCTCCGATTAGCCGCCATCTCTATCATTCCGAAACCAGCGCTGTTTCGACTTCCGAGCCCGACATCAAGCGCAAATTTGAGCAGCTCCATACTTCCTGAAAGCTCGTATTTTCCGACCCATCCTTTTATAACGGTTTTTCTGTCGCCATTGACAAAATATCTTTTGATATCATAGGTTATCTTGGCTATGGGAGTATAGTTGGATTCGTTTCCCTTTACGCCTTTATAAAGATATTTTAGCTTTTTGGGTTGAGAAAATTCTTCATATCCAACGCCGGAATAGGAGACATTATCTTTATCATTAATATCAAAATTAATCTTCAATACATGTCTATTTTTCTCTCCAATATTTTCAGCAAATTCATCAAGAAAGTCGTTTTTCTGTTGGATATCTCTTATATCAAGTAATGCCTCAATCATAATTCCCCCTTGAATCTTGTCACTCAATATTATCCCAACCACAATCAATAAATCTGCGCAATTCATCAATTAAAATCCTTATTCCCACTTAAAAATGGCAACAAATCTAACGTAGCAACTTGCGATAAATAGACACGTTTATTTCAATCCTAACTGTTTTCTTATCAATTCACAAAGACTTTCTTTAACCTCTGTATGTCTTGGAATAGGAGCTTTTCTACCGGTTCTTGGATTCATATATATGTCATGGTTTGTTCCATGCCGTTTTATATAACAACCTGCTTTTATTAACTCTCGGATAAATTCTTTCCTTTTCACACCTGTATTTCCAACTCTTTCCGGTAAGCCTTATGGGGTGGCGAAATTTCTTCTTCGGCCATAATAAGATGGTAGGCTTCCTTTATATTCTCTTCTAATTCCTCAATCGTTTCTCCCTGGCTGAATACCCCCGGCACTTCTTTTAGCCTGCCAACATACCATCCTTCATCTATCCAATATTCAAGTGTAAAGCGTCGTTCCATTCTTTCGCCTCCTGTTATGCCTTATTATTTTTCGCCTAACAATGCTTGTATTTGTAACTTCATATATTTTTCAATTTTTGTAATTTTTGAGTAGATTTTTCAAAAAATTTGCATGCAAATTCATATCGACCTCTTTTCCTAAAATTCTCTGCTTCATCAAAAAAACAAAAGGGAGAACAAAGGCTCGGATTTTCCCTGCCCCGCTTAGAGCTTTCAACAACATATTATTCCCCTCTGAATATATTTTGGACAATCTTTCTTGAGCTCCATAAAGCTTAAAACCGGTCATTTTTTTAAAAATGTTAAATAACTCTTCATACCTCCATGCACAAATGGATTTCCTGTTAAAGTAAAATAGTGCTGTGAACCTATCTCATGTAACGCTTCAATCATAATGCCCCCTCAAAATCGCTCTAATATCTCAGCTCATTCTAAAATCTTCCCCATCTCATCTAAAAACGAAGGCCGCTGCTTATTTTCTTCTCTAAGCTGCACCAAAAATTCGGCATATTTATCTTCTGCTCCGACGATTATACTGAGATTTATGATTTTTCTTAATGTTGTGCGGTATAGATTACGGTCGGGATACTGAGCACTTTTGTAATCCCTCATTATCGAATTTTTGTAGTAATCAAAATACTCTTCAGGAAATAGCGGCGACAAAATTTCAAGATATTTGTCATACAGATTGGTTTTGTCAATCTCCGCTAATTTATCAAACGCTTCTCTCATTCGCCCTTTTTTTATAAATGAATCAATGAGTTCAGGGGAGTTTTTGATTTGCTCATACAGTTTGTCCCTGATATTCACCCAAAAATCTCCGCTGCTTTTTTCAATCTGTTCATACAGATCGTATGAGGGCGAAAGCTTAAACAGGGCGATAAGATTGTTTAGGTGTCTCCCTTTGTTATTTTTGTAGAGATAATCGGATATTTTGGTTCTGATTTGTTCGACATCTTCATAATGCAGGCGGTTGATGTTGTCCTCAAATGTCTTGATGGCATCCTCAAATTTGCCGATTGACCAAAAATAATCGATCTTTTTATGAGCGATGGAGCCGTTTAAACTTAAGAATTCATCAAACGCCTTTTTCAATTCATCATCATTTTTCAGTTGAATAAGTATATCGATATATTCTTCTACGATTGTTTGGAACATAAAACTATCTTTGTCGTCTCGCGATGAGATTTCTTTTGCAATGATGTCACGGTAGCACTTCCAGTCTTCTTCACTTCCGCAGAACTGCTTTATCGCCTCGGTGTAGTAATGGCATATATCGGAATTTTTCAGAAATTGTTTCCACAGATATTCAATTATGCCGCGTCTATCCTTTTGCTCTGTATAAAATTTGTCGGAATACTCAATATATTTATCCAACGCATCCCTAATCGCATCCTGAATAATTCCGTAAGAATCATCAAGCGTTCTCAATTTGTTTTCCAAAACCTCAAAAACAGCCCTGTAATTTTTGATTGCTTCTTCGATGTCGCCTTGCTTTGCCATCAGTTCAATGTTGTTAATGAAGGCTGTCAATTCGCCTGATTTCGATACGGGTATATAATAGTCGCGTATGAGGTGTTTCAAAAGGCTGTTCATCTCTTTTTTATAAACAGCGACTGTACGTTTGTGCTTTTTTGCCATAAAAAAGTTCAGCGCTCTATTTCGGATATCCTCATCTATGGCTGTTTCATTGATAATGAACAGCTCCAGACGAGCTTTATCCGCACTGTTTATAGCGGATTTTAATTCGTCGAGAGAACTATCCTGCTTTTCCGAACCTTTAAAATTTGTTCCCTTCTCCATAGCAAAATAAAGCAGTGCCGCTATGTGCTTGCATATCCCGACTTTGCTGTAATTGCATGAGCAGCTGCAGCTCATGTCCGATAAATCCATTTTTACGTCAAAGTTGAGAATATCGTCAATCGAGGCGCTTATTGTGTTGTCGTCAACGCTGAAATTTGTTATATTTTCAACAAGATAAGTATTGATAATCTTCTTGCCTCTCGATATCACTACCTTATTGCATATGGATTTGATGATTTTCGGTGTAATTTTAATATTCATTGATTTCTCCAATTGGCTGCCATCTCTATCATGCCGAAGCCTTGGCTGCCTCGACTTCCCAGCCCCACATCAAGCGCAAATTTGAGCAGCTCCATACTTCCTGAAAGCTCATATTTTCCGACCCATCCTTTTATAACGGTTTTTCTGTCGCCATTGACAAAATATCTGATTCGTTCATTTCTGCCGCCTGAAAAAAGCGGTTTTATCAAAATATCGCCCGGAGCATCTTTTTTGTAAAACGCCTGCCACTTTTTCATCAGATTATCATTTATGAGTCTGCCGAATTCATTCTCAAGCGGACTATAGTAATAGGTCAGTTTTTTCCCGTCAGGTTTTATCAAAGTTGAATGTACTTCAATGGGAGTTAGTGCCCGGACGATTATTGAGTCGTTATCTATCGCCTGATCTTTCATGACACTGATCGATTCGACCGAAACCGTATTACCGCCGAAATTAAAATTTCTTGATCGAATAATATTGCCTGCAAATTGAGTCATAATCCAATCGACCGGAGATGACAGATAAAAACTTATTTTATTGGAAAATTTGAAGGTTTGGGTTTTTCGATCGACTGCTCCTCTTTCCCTGATTCCCGAGAAAACAAAAAGCTTAAATTTTCTGCTGCCGGATTCAAAGCCATTTTTATGAAGCCACGCTGCATCGATCCGGTCTAAAAACTGATATATCAATCCCTGAAGAATATTGTTGTAGCTTTGCTTTATTGTTATATGACTGTCCGAAATAAGATAAACGAGAATCCTCATATCCCCCCCTATGCGATACAGGCTGTAATGAGTGCATTAAATAATCCGGTAACAATATTTCTATTGTATGTTTATATTTTGATATGTAAAGTTTGGAATAGAAGTTATAGGCAGGCTGCGAAAAACTCCTTAATTATAACTCGGAACTAATAGAGTTGCCTAAAGATGTCAAAATAGGATTAGTATAATAGGTTGCGCTGCTTTCCAACGTTTAAATTTCTCGTGGTTGTGTTTTCCGCCGCTTGCGGCGGGGAGTTTTTTATATTACCCAACAGCATATACATTAACTTCTTTGTCTATGCGATCCTTCAACTTGTCTTTTATCACTTCCAGGTCATGTCTTGCTTGAAGATTGATCCAAAATCTTTCTGACATTTCAAAATAACGTGACAGCCTCAAAGCAGTATCCGGTGTGATTGCCCGCTTCCCGTGCACAATTTCATTAATCCTGCGAGCGGGTACATTAATATCCTTAGCTAACCTGTACTGACTAATCCCCATGGGTTTGAGAAATTCCTCCATCAGAATCTCGCCCGGATGAATTGGTAATAATTTTTGTTTAGTCATAATATCTCCTAATGATAGTCAACAATTTCTACGTTGTAAACATCGTTGTCCGGCCATTCAAAGCAGATGCGCCAACGTACATTAATGCGGATGCTATATCGGCCTTTTCTATCTCCGGATAGCTTCTCCAAACGGTTCGATGGTGGTATTCGTAAATCCTGAAGCGCTCCTGCAGCATCAAGCATTTCAAGTTTTCGTCGAGCAATTTGATGAATACTTGGTGATATTTTTCGAGAAAACTGACGGTTAAAGAATTTTTCAGTTTCCTTACTCGAGAAACTTTTTATCATTGATGATAATAATAACGCATCTCGTTAATATTGTCAAGCGTTATGAGGCTGTTGATAAACTCCTATATTATTGCGAGCTATAGCACTTTGTCATATCTTTTTGCTATAAGTTTGAACATTGTTCAAGAAACTCTGCTTATGTGGTCAAAAGTGCAAATTGGCGGAGAGGGCGGGATTTGAACCCGCGATAGGAGTTACCTATACACGATTTCCAGTCGTGCGCCTTCAGCCGCTCGGCCACCTCTCCTGCGTGCATTCGGTTATAGTTATAATTCAAGTAACATGACAATAACTGACCAAGTCGTGCGTGCTATAGTAGCACAAAAAATAATAATTGAAAATACTTATTGTGCGGCGATCTCATAATTTTGTGTGTTCAACCGGAATTACAAATACATCTTTTAATATATCAGAACCTCGACAAGAGCTTGTTTGACAAATAACGAATATTGCGTAATATGTATTTGTAACAAACACAGGAGGTTAAAAATGAAGGGGGTATCAACCGTGAGATTGCCTGATGAGATTGAGACAAAAATCAAGATAAAGGCAAATATGGAACATAGAAGTATCTCGGAGCAAATCAAAAAATATATAACAGATGGAATGTTATCTGAAGAATATCCCGATCTTCCTCTCTCATTTGTAAAAAAGACGCTTGAGGCAAAAAAAGAGATCGAGGCGGGAATTGGAAAGGAATATGAATTTGGAATTATTCATTGAGGTTAATTGCCTCAAATCGTTTTCTAAAATTTAAAAAGAAATTTCCTCCGAGATTACAGCTTGAAATAGATAATCAGGTACAAAAGATATTGGAAAATCCCAATATAGGCGTGCTTAAAAAAGAGGATTTAAAAGGTATAAGGGTTTACAAATTTACATTCAACTCTCATCTTTTCCTCATTTCCTATGAATGCAAAGAAGATGTTCTCTACCTCTATGTAATCGGCAGTCATGAAAACTTTTATAAGAAACTTAAAAGATTGATTAGGTGAAACCCCAAGAAACTAAAGAATATTGATATAGAAATTTTAAGCCTTAAAGATTTTTTGAATCTGCTTTAAATTGTACGATAAGCAGAAGAACATTTTCGCATTTATCGGAATGCATATGTATACATTGCATGTTGAAGTTAAGTTATGTCAAATGCAAATAGCAGGCAATAGCAGAACTATTCTGCCTGCTATTTGCAACGAAAGAGGAGGGCTAATTTGTGAGATTCGAGATGTCATTTATGAATTGTGCCTCAAAAAGGATACTATCCTCCTGCAAAGGCTGTAATGAGCGATATTTCATCATGATTTTTTATCGGATATTCGGATTCGTTTCCCGCAATCATATTTCCGTTTACAACAAAATTTGTCATTGTGCCGTCAAAGGTTATTCCCTTTTTTGATAAGATTGCGGTAATTTTGTCTCGCAGTTCGCTGAGATTATACACCGGCTGATCTATTATTACCGAATTTTCTCCCGAAATTTCAATAATGCTGCTAAAGTTGACCAAAATTTCAAAACCGGTAGTCACGTTTGCCAGCTGTCTGAAGAGAGCCACCGGGGCCGTGTCTTTGCATTTGACATGACGAGACTTAGATTTTGTTCACATAGCCGGAAAGTAATCTAAGGACGAGATTGGTTCGCTCGCAACGTCTCTGATTATCTCTCCGTCCAATAGTTAATTATTCTTTGCAGTTAACAAATATGCTGTTAATATATGAATATTGGCAATTATGCTTATAAAACAATGGCTAAAATTATGACATGACTCCTGTTCTTGACATCCAACAGCATCTTATGCTAAAAATATATTGTATGTATAAAAAACGATGTTATGTGTTCAGCTATTTGGATTTGTTATAATTTTATATATACTAATCGGATAGGAGGATTAATGCATAAGATAGTTGGATATATTGAGCGAGACCCGGAAACAGGATTATATGTGGGGATTGTTCCTGGCATCCCGGGCGCCCATACACAAGCTGAAACATTAGATGAACTACAGAAGAATCTCAAAGAAGTAGTTGAATTGTGCCTGGAGGAAATGGACACTGAAGCAAAGGACAATTTACCGGAATTCGTTGGACTTCAGCAAGTTGAAGTTGCAGGTTGAGCAAGCTGCGGCTTGTTGACGCCAAAACTGCCGAAAAATTGTTGTTCTCAATTGGGTTCGATAGGATTCGCCGGAAAGGAAGCCATGCATTTTACAGACATCCTGATGGCAGAACAACCACATTGCCTCATCACAAAGGAAGGATACTGTCCCGCTCATTGTTAAGAGAAATTTTAAAAGAGATAAAAATTACTGTTGATGATTACAACAGATATATAGAAAAACTATAAATAAAAAAACAGATAACAAGTCAGCACAGTGAAATCTAACTATAGGTCATTCTTTTAGCCAATTATAGTTTGAGGTTTGCAAATCGGTTTTTAACATCCCCCTTGAAGACATTAAACGCTGTTTTGAAAGAAGTTGGATTAATTTTCAAACGATATACAAACCATTGACAGATGTATGGATTGCGTTCGATACATCCGGCAGTGAGCTGGTAATTATAGATGAGCTGGGGAGGGGTAGTATTATGAAAAAACATGGCATTTCGTTTCAGGAAGCTGCTACAGTATTTGGGGATGCATTGTCTGTTACATTCGACGACCCTGATCATTCCGTCAATGAGCGTAGGTTTTTGACATTTGGATTATCGAGGATTGGTAAACCAATTATTGTTTCTCATGCTGAAAAGGGCAAATCTATGAGGATTATCAGCGCCAGACTGATGACAAAACGAGAGAGGAAAATATATGAAGAAGACTAATAAACCAGACGAAATGAAAAGTGAATATAAAAGAGAAGACCTTAGTGTTGGTGTTCGCGGAAAGTATTACGAAGCGTATAAAGAGTCACATAACATAGTCTTACTTCAACCTGAAGTTGCAAAAGCGTTTCCGACGGAAGAAGCCGTAAACAAAGCCCTGAAATCTTTAATCAAGGTGGCTCAAACATCAATTGGCCTGAATAGGCACTCCAACTGACAAAGAACACCGGGGCTGTGTCTTTGCATTTGACATAACGACTTATCTGTTCACATAGCCGAAAAATAATCTAAAAACAAGATTGCTTCGTTGCGCCCGCAATGACGAAAGAAAATACTCGCAACGCCCCTGATTATCTCTCCGTCCAATAGTTAATTATTCTTTGCAGTTAACAAACATACTGTTAATATATGAATATTGGCAACTATACTTATAAAATAAAGACTAAAATTACAATATAGCTTCTGCTTTTGACATTCAACAGTATGTATAAAAATAATGTTAGACCAACTGAGAAGGTAACTCAATGAGAGAAAAAATAGGTGTGATCCCTTTTCTACCTTTTTCCCTCCCAGAGGTTTCGTTAGGTTTCCATTTATTTTTGTTGTTTCTGATGCTTTAGTTTTGCCTGTGCCGCTGCCA
>CAJVZA010000069.1 GCA_913009315.1 uncultured Hippea sp. | reverse complement strand
CTTTGCCGCTATGAGTATTTACTATATTTATTTTTTTATTTTTTATGATTTTATATAGCATAAGAATAGTTTTTATATCAATAATTCCCGCAAAAGGTAATTTGAAAACTTCAATATTTTGCTCAGATGCGTTTTTGCTTATAATTGAATTTTTTCTGCAGGCCAAAAAAACTTCAACACCCGACTCTCTAACGGCAAGCATCTCATTTATTATTCTAATCTCCTGCCCGCCCCATCCGTCAGACCACTCAGTATGTAAAACTCTTACCTGTTTTTTCATTCTCTTCTCTTTTTGATTCGATATTCTCTAAAATTACTATAAAATTTTGAAATCATCGGATTCGAATAGATAAAGATTTTTCTTTTTATTCTTGATAAATAGTCGTTTTCATTTTGATTCCATGACGAGCAGTCTATCCTTTTTATAGCAAACAGATCATCACCTTTATGAAAAGCCCCATCAACTGTAGAAAATGCAAAAGAGTAAGACGAATCTTTTATGGCTTTTATGGACGTTTCATCAAATACGCCTTTGGGCCAGCAAAAACCATAATACTTCTTTTGTCTTGTGTGTGTTTTTATAAATGTTAAAGAATCCGTTAACTCTGCATATATCTCTTTATAGCTTTTGTTTCTGCATATAAAATGTGCGGTGGTATGACTTTCTATATCAATTAGATTGCTACTTTCCATCTCTTTTATTTCAGCCGTATTAATATAATATTTTTCATCAGGGTTTTGTTCCAACTCTTTGTGAGATTTAAATACAGGTATTTCGTCACGGATATTATCCGATGTTCTGATAAATCCGGTAACGGCAAAAATAACGGCCGGAATATTAAGTTTTTTCAAAACAGGATAGGCATATATAAAATTATCCAGATATCCGTCGTCAAGCGTTAAAAAAACAGGTTTTGCGGGAAGTTTTCTATCTTCAAAGATAAAATCTTTAAAATATTGGTATGAGATAAAACTATATTTTTTACTTATCTCGTGCAGCATCTTTTCAAAAAGATATGGCGGAATAGTCAGGGTATCTTTATATGGATTTATATGATGACAGGTTAACACATTAACTAATTTCGGCACTAATTTTTCCCAAAAGCTTTTTCATTCTATTTATTAATACATCTTCGACGAAATTGACGTAGGCAATTTCAAAAGATTTTTTACCCATTTTTTTCCTCAAATCTTTGTTCTCAATCAATAGGCTTGCCGCCTCTGTCAATTTTTTTGTATCTAAAAAGGGCACGGTAAATCCATTTAAACCATTTTTGACCAAAATATTCATAGGTCCCTTATCGTATACGATAACAGGTAATTTAGAAGTCATTGCCTCGATGATAACCGTCCCTAAACCTTCAATATGCGTAGGAAATAAAAATATATCAAAATCTTTCATGACAGATGCTGCGTCTTCTTTAAAACCTGTCCATATCACTCTTTTTTTATCATAATTTTCTTTTTCAAAAAAATCATCTATTTCCCTCTTTACTTTTTCGGAATAGTTTCCTCCAAAAACAGTATAGACATTATCATATTTTTTTAAAATCTTCTTTGCAACCTCAAAAAAATCATACACACCCTTCTGTTTATAAAGAGATGTGAAAATGCCGACCACTATTGCATTATCGGGAATAGCAAATTCTTTTCTTAAAGTAGGTTTTGTATTTATAAAATGTTTTGTATCAACGACATCCGGCAGCATAAAATTTTTTTCTTCTTTCACCTTAATATCTTTTAAATAATTTTTAACACTTTCACTAACTGTTATAATTTTATCGAAAAGCTTTCTATGCAGAAGTTTTGACAAATATCCCTTTATAACGAAAAGATTGTGCCTTTCTCTGATTAAAAACGGTTTTTTAGATGAAAGATTTCCTGCAATAGCAACAATCCAACTATCGGTAGAACCGTGAGAGAAAAGAATATCGATATTTTTATCTTTTATAAATTTTAGAAAAAAAGGAATTGTTTTATGAAAATTTTTTTTATTCATTTCGAATTCAAAGACATCCAATTCCATTTTTTTGCCTCTTTTGGCAATTTCTGCAAAAGGATTACATATAAAATATACCTTATGGCCAAGTTTTTTTGCAGCGATTAATTCTTTTAAAACCTTATTTTGTTCTCCGCCCCAGCCTTTTAATGTTTCCGTATGCAGTATATTCAACGATCATTCTCCTTGATTGCTCTTTGCATTTGATTATCGAAATTTTCACTTGATATATTTCCAAAAAGTATACTGACTATAAAGTTTTGCAATAACAAAACCGCGCCATCCATCAAGAAATCCTAATTTTAAGCAGAAAATTCTTAAGAATGTCCATAATGGAGCAATCAATGCTTTAGTTTTGCTGCTTTTAGATGACAATGTCGAATATCTGTTTTGTTTGGCTATAAATTCTTCAACCGTGTCATATGCATGATGAATCAGATGATTTTTTAAGGTTCCGATCTTGCCTTTAATAATAACCCTTTCATGCACATCATCATCTGTAAAATATCCCAGATTCCTGTTAAAAAGCCTGATCGTATAATCAGGGTACAAGCCGCAATGTTTTATCGATTTTCCAAAAAAATAGTTTAGTCTCGGAATCAGATAGCCGTCAAAATCAGCCTTTTGCAAAGCGCTCAATATCTCGTCCTTTAACATATCGGTTATTCTTTCATCTGAATCCAAAACAAAAATCCAATCATTTTTTGCCAGTTCGACTGCCCTCTGTTTTTGTTTTCCAAAGCCGAGCCATTCCTGATGCTCAACCCTTGCTCCAAGATTTCCGGCTATCTCAACCGTTTTGTCATCTGATCCGCTATCGAGAATCAGAATTTCATCGGCAAAAAGAGCCGATTTTACCGCATCTGCAATGATTTTTTCGGAATTAAACGTAATAATTATAACCGATAGTTTCAACAGCTACACCTTATAAAATTTCCGATACCAGCTGATAAATCGCCCTACCCCTTCGGCAATTGATGTGTTTGGCTTATATCCAAAATCGTTCTCAAGCTCGGTCGTATCCGCCCAGGTCGCAGCAACATCTCCTGGCTGCATCGGCATCAGATTCTTTTTTGCCTTTTTGCCAAGCGCATTTTCTATTGCTTCTATAAAAGCGGTCAACTCAATCGGCGCTCCATTTCCAATGTTGTAGGTTCTGTACGGAGCGGAACTTGAAGCAGGGTCGGGATCTATCCCATTCCATTTTTTATCAGCTGCCGCAGGCCTGTTGACAATTCTTGCCAATCCTTCCGCAATATCGTCGATATATGTAAAATCTCTCTGCATGTTGCCGTAGTTATAAACATCAATCGGTTTATTCTCGATAATTGCCTTTGCAAACTTAAATAATGCCATATCGGGTCTTCCCCATGGTCCGTAAACGGTAAAAAGACGCAGGCCTGTTGTAGGCAAACCATATAAATGGCTATAGGAATGAGCCATAAGTTCATTTGATTTTTTGCTTGCCGCATACAGACTGACAGGGTGAGAAATATCATCATGAACAGAAAACGGCATTTTTTTATTTAGTCCATATACGGAAGAACTGCTTGCGTATGCAAAATGACCAATTTCAAATCTGCGCGATGCCTCCAGAAGATTGACAAAACCGACAATATTGCTGTCAATATATGCAAACGGATTTTCGATTGAATAGCGAACCCCTGCCTGGGCAGCGAGATTGCAAATCACATCAAACCGTTCATCCTTGAATAATCTGAAAACAGCCTCTCTGTCCTCGAGATTTAATTTTACAAATCTATAGTTTGAATATTTATCACTTTGCACCGTCTTTCCGTACGAAACTTTTTCCTTCATAATACCGGTATCTGAAAGTCTGCCATATTTTATACCAACATCATAATAATCATTTATATTATCAATTCCCACCACTTCATCGCCGTTTGAAACCATCCGTTTCGTTAGATGATATCCTATGAATCCCGCTGTTCCGGTTATCAATATCTTCATATGCTCTCCATAATTTTATACCTTAATTCAAATTATATTGTATCAAACTTTGCATAAATTGACAGCAGTCGCAATAATTTATACTGCAAAAAAGCTTTTAACTGTTAGACTGTTTTTATGATTTATGATTGCATAATTATTGGAGCCGGAGTAAGCGGAGTCTTTGCGGCACTTAACCTGAAATCGGATAAGATTCTACTCTTGGATAAACAGAGAGGTCTCGAAAAACTTGCCGTCACCGGCAGAACAAGATGCAACATCACTAATAGTCTAAGTTTTAATGAGTTTTTCGAAGCTTACGGCAAAAACGGACGATTTTTGCAAGACGCATTTCGCCTGTTTTTTAGAGATCAGCTGCTTCTGTTTTTAAAATCAATAGGCATCGAAACGATAAACGAAAATGATAGAATCAGAATTATAAATGCAACTTCCGGTCAGTTCAGTAAGCTGCTTTTATCACTTCTGAGAGAAAAACAGATTGAGTTTCATCAATTTGAGTCCGCAGTCGACGTAAGAAAAAACAGTTTTTTTGAGGTCAAGACCGGCAAATCTATATATCAAAGCAGGACTCTGCTTTTGACGTGCGGCGGACTCAGTTATCCAAAAACCGGTTCAACCGGAGACGGCTACAGATTCGCCCGCAGCTTTGGTCATGAAATAACCGAGCTGTCAGCTTATGAATCGGCATTTTATTCCGATTGCGATTTTTCTCACATAGAAGGAGTGTCGCTTAAAAATGTCAAACTTATGCTGAAATTGGAAAAAGCCTCGAAACGAATAACCGGCGATCTGATTTTTACCCATTTCGGCATAAGCGGCCCGGCTATACTAAAACTCTCTGAAGCAGATTTCGACAGAGCGATGCTTGTTATTGAACTAATCGGAATGAATGAAGCGGAATTTATCCGTTTTATCAGGGAAAAAAGCGGCAAACTCACAAATTCTGTCTCTGCGATTATCCCAAAGAGATTAGCGCAGTTTATAATTACAGAAAACAGATCCTGCAAAGAAATCTCAAACAGCTCGCTGCGAAAACTTTTCTCCGGATTGAAACATTTCACAATTAATATAAAAAAATGTCCCGTTGAACAGGCATTTGTTACAAAAGGAGGAGTGTCCCTCAAAAATATCAATTCAAAAACCCTTGAATCAAAACTTGTCGGAGGACTCTTTTTCGCCGGTGAAATGTTGGATATCCAGGGAAGCATTGGAGGATTTAACCTTCAGGCTGCATTTTCAACCGGATACCTCGCGTCTCATTCCTTAAATAAGAAACTATTAAACAATTGACTGTTTGGTTTGTTATACATCTTTACTGCACATTATGTGCAGCACCCTCGTCCCTCAGAAAAAACGCCGGAAAATTCAATTTCGCCGGATAAACGTTTTATATAATATTCTGAATCTTCCTGAAAAACAGTCATACAATGTGGGCACCTACAAAAATGCAGCTTCTCACCCTGGTAGTCAATTGCCACGGTTTGACTTATTGGTTTTTCTGCTAAGCAGCTTGGGCACACGACGAGACTATTAGTTTCTTCTATCAGGGCTTCAGGATTTTCTTCGAACATGAGGGCACATTCATCGCAGCAGAATGAATATTCTTTTTCTTTGTATTTCCGTATTACTGCGCTCTCTTTAGTAATACCTAATCTTACAAGGGAACAACCGCATGCAGGACAAATCGGTGTTTTCATTTTTAATACCTCCTCATTTAATTTTCTGATATATAACGACCAAGCTCACCTGCCGCTATGGAGCGCCAGCGGATAAAAATCCGGTGCGGCGCATTGTTAGGCCACTTACTCAGCATTCAGATTTTTCAGAATCTTTCTTGCCGGCGGCTCTTTTATCTCTTTATGCCGCGGAACTGCTTCAACAACCCCATTCTTCGGGTTTACCCAAAGCGAGTGCGATCCACCCTCCCGCTTCAAATAGCACTCAGCAATCCTGAGCTTTAGCTCCAGATCCCGACGTTTCACACAACCTGTACCTTGTCTCGAATCGCATCTTCGGGCAAACCACGAAGAATATCCTCTCTCCGATCTTCCAAAATCAACTCAATCGCCTCTTTGAGGCTATTCTTCGCCTCTTCAATTGTCTCACCTTGTCCATTGGCCCCTGGTATCTCTGGACATATTGCCCAATAACCTCCTTCCGGGGCCTTTTCAATGATGGCAGTAAACTCGGCTTTCATTCTTGCCTCCTATTTTTAAATGGCCTAACGTTGCGCATAACCGGGCCGCGGAGATGGGTCTAAGTTAATGCGCCTTGCTATGCTTTTATTTTACTATAATCATTTACTAGTTAACTGTTGTTTCCTCTGGATTCCAATCCACCTTGCAGTCCTCAATTTGAATAAACGATACTCCTCTCCATGCAAACTCTCAAGGTAAGGCTCTGCCAACAGAATAGTGTACAGATAAATCGCAATGGCAAATACTCCTGTAAGTGCAAATGCAAGCCCAGACCGCCCGGCAAGCGATATTCCAAAAAGCATTAAAAACCAGCCGACAAACTGCGGATCCCTGCTCCATTTATAAATTCCCGTTGTTATAAGTTTTGAAATATCCTGTCCCATTGATCTTCGCAATGTGCGAAACTCAATCATGCCCATCGGCAGCACAGCTGCGCTAATTCCAAATAAGATTACCCCGGCCTGTCAGGGCAAATGTTTTGCCGACCGGCACCGGCCATACACAATAGAATGACGCCAGTACAGTCTGTTGAAAAACCCTTAATTGTTAATCCTGAACTCAAAAGGCATGTTGTAACGCCTTTATTATCAACGCTTTTTGAGATTGCTCTGTCAGTTAATTCATAGTAATAACATTTATCAACAAGCTTTAAAAACGCTACCTTGTACTCATTTTTGTTCAATCTTGTGAATCTTCATAAAATTTGTTTTCCCGCAGTCATGAAGCGGAGAGCTTGCAATAATAATTATTATATCACCTGTTTTTGCCATCTTCTTGTTAATTAGCGCCTTTTCTACCTCAATAATCATTTCATCTGTGTGAACCAGAGGTTTCATCTGAAAAGGTCTTGCGCCCTTTACGCCCCAATAAAGAGAGAGTTGTCTCATAACAATTTCATCGGGTGTAAAGGAAATGACAGGCACTGACGGTCTGCATTTTGAAACAAGGAGTGCCGTAAATCCTGAACGCGTAAAAGCGACTATACACTTTGCACCAACCTCAGCAGCAGCCCTGACAGCAGCGTCTGCCACGGCAAAACTTAGTTTATCATCGCTTTTCAACTTAAGAGAAAATGAAGATGGTCCCTTATGAATCAGAATAATTTCACTTTCCGTATATTCAATTATTCTTCTCATCATTCTTACAGTTTCGAGAGGATACCTGCCGGTGGCTGTCTCAGCAGAAAGCATCAGAGCATCTGTGCCGTCAATCACGGCATTTGCAACATCTGTTGCTTCTGCCCTTGTGGGTCTCGTATGTTCGCGCATGGACTCAAGCATCTGAGTTGCTGTAATTACCAGCCTGCCCCGTTCATTGGCCTTGCGAATGAGGTTTTTCTGTACAAGAGGGACTTCTTCCGGTAAAATCTCCACTCCGAGGTCGCCCCGGGCCACCATTATCCCATCTGCCGCATCAAGTATGGAATCAATATGCTGAAGCGCCTCAGGCTTTTCGATTTTTGCAATAACGGGAATGGCCGCGCCGCGCCGGTCCAGCCACGCCTTGACTTTCCTGATATCGTTGGCCACCATAACAAATGAAAGCGCAACATAATCCACCCCCATATCAAACCCAAAGGCAAGGTCATCCTGATCTTTGTCTGTAAACGGACTCAGGGAAATCTTTGAATCGGGGAGGTTCACACCCTTATGATCCGTCAGAATTCCGCTCTCCTTTACGCGTGCTGCAACGGCGTCTTCCTTATTTTCTGTAATCAGAAGTGATATCAAGCCATCGTCAAGCAGCACCCTGTGACCCTTTTTCAGGTCTTTAAGAAGGGCAGGATATGATATAAAGATTGTCTGTTCTGTGGTAATACCGTCCCCGGGTTTAAGCAGGACAGACTGCCCCTTTTTCAGATTGACCGCGCCGCCCTCGACCTTACCGATCCTTATCTTTATCCCCTGCAAATCCTGAAGTATTGCTACCGGTTTTTGAAGTTTGAGGCTCCACTTTCTGATAATATCAATATAGCGCCTGTGTTCCTCATGGGTTCCATGAGAGAAATTCAGCCTGGCTACATTCATACCGGCATTAATCATAGATGCAATCATTTTCTCCGACGACGTAGCCGGACCTATTGTACAGACTATCTTTGCCTTTATCGCTCCCATGCAACCTCCCTCAAGTGACTTTGAAGCCGGTTATGGCACAAACCATTTTTGTGTATCATGCCAAATTCATAATTTATCTCATCATTACACAAAACTTTTTAACTCTTTACGTAGAGATAGTCGAGTGGACTTTTGGATGCACTCGATATGCTCTTAAAATATGTGGATATATTATTGCAATTTCAACATTTTTATGACCAATAAGTTCCTGCATACTCCTGATATTAACTTTTTTCATAAGAATATATGCGGCAAAACTGCGCCTGAGAGTGCGAACTGTTGCATGTTTGGCTATTCCTGCCTGCTTTACAGCCTTTCCTACGGCATTCTGAATGAACTTTTCACTGATACGATAACGTCTTATCTTTCCGCTGCGGGGGTTTACCGAGAGCATAGAGAACTTGCCGGTTAGGTGTGTCATCTTTCTTTTTTATGTGGGTCAAGAACTTTTCTACCGGCAAATCCCCATTCACTCCATCATTCCGATTTGAGAAAGCGAGAAATCTGCTCACACTTTCCTTTGCAGTTATGCAATAATTAATTAGAGTTGCATATGTTTCTAATGTTAATCCGTAAACAATCATCTTAACAGGATTCATTTCAATATAACGATAGAGGGTAAAGAGATAATTCTCGCTTCTACCAGGCATGACTTAAACCGACCTTCCCGGATAGTTCCTGTTCTATTGCGTGCGGCATTGGAAATAACGAACATATCGATTTGCTGCGCCATCGTCTGTATAAATTTACCTATCTGTACTTTGTCCGTGGGGATAATAAGGAGATGCAAGTGATTGGTCATGATGACATAGGCATGTAGATGACAATCATATTTGGATAAGGCTTGAGCAATATCTTCTTTGATCCGAGTCATATTCTCTTCAGATTCAAAGATGTCTTTTTTATTATTGCCCCGATGCATAATATGCACGGGTAAGTTGGGAACGACAATTCTGCATAATCTCGCCATCTAAACACTGTAGTGAACGAGTCTGTTGATAAACTCCTATTTGTCATTGCGAGCACCGAAAGGTGCGTGGCAATCCCTTTATTATCAACGTTTTTTGAGATTGTTCCGTCACTCTATTCCCAGCAATAACATTTATCAACAGG
>CAJVZA010000068.1 GCA_913009315.1 uncultured Hippea sp. | reverse complement strand
AATGCAACCGACTGCTCCCGAATTAGAAGATCAGAACTCGGGCCTAAACATACTGTAAAGTTCCGAGCATGCCCTTGAATATTATTTTTTTCAGCTTTTCTTATTCTTTGTTTCTTGTTTTAATATCATTTCGATGGAACGAACATCCGCTCCTGTTACACGATATCCATCTATAAACAGAGTTGGAGTCCCCGTTATATCAACACTGTGTCCTTCAGCCATATCTTTTGATATGATTTCTTTGACTTGTTTGGAGTCTATGAGTTTGTTTATTTTTTCGGCATATTTTCCGAGCTTATTATCTTTTATAACCTTTTTGGTTATTGCTTTATTGCCGCCGGAGAAATCATTTCTGTTCAAATAATCATTTATCTTTTTGCCTGATGCTATGCGAACCGCTTCAGCAATTTTGGCAAGCAGCATAGCGTCTTTGTGAAATGGAAGAGGATAATTTTTTTCGTATACGGCAACATTGTACGTTTTAGGAAGATTAACGAGATACGGCCATAGACGTCTGCAGTAAGGACATTGAAAATCGCTGAATAATACTATTTTGATCTTTGCATCTTTTTTGCCGATCACCCTGTTGTATTGCCCAAAGCTGAACCTTTTCATGTCAACCTTGTTAAGAAGCAAAGCCTCCTGCTTCAGCAGATTTACTCCGGTATTCTGATCAATTACAGCCGGAATAATCAGTTTTCCATTGGTGAGATAAACACTTTTTCTTCCTTTTATATCGATTACAACTTCCCTGAATCCCTCAAGTTTATACGGTTTATCATTTATGAGCTTTACTTTGACAGGCAATCCTCTTTTATCAAAAAGGGATTGAAGTTTGTTGACAAAACCGGTTGCAATTTTGCTGGAAGCATAGCTGCTGCTGTTTACCGATATCGAAAACAATATTATAATAGCAAAAATAGCAATTGTTTTTATTTTACCCATAGTTTTGATTCCTCCAAAAAAATTTGATATAACTAATACTAATTGTTATTATGAAATTGTCAAACAGATAGGAGGCAAAAATTGAAATCCAGCATAGAACGAGTTATAGATTCATTTAAAAAATTTGGCATAAAAAACAGCATCATTCGTTTTGAACAGGATGCCGGAACTGCGCAGGATGCGGCTGTTGCAGTCGGCTGTACATTGTCCAGGATTGCCAAATCAATCGTTTTCAAAACGAAAGACGGACATCCTGTTTTGGTTGTTGCATCGGGAGCAAACAGAATAGATAAAAACAGAGTGTCTGAAGTTTATGGAACAAAATTGAAAATATCGTCTCCGGAGTTTGCGAAGCAGACAACCGGATTCAGCGTTGGAGAAGTGACTCCATTCGGACTAATATCCGAAATACCTGTTTTTGTTGACGAATCACTCTTTATATTTGAGAAAATATGGATATCTGCCGGCGCCGGCAACATGCTGGCAGAGATAGATCCGCATGATTTGCTTATACTTCCTTTATCCAGGAAAGTTGAAATCGTAAAGCGATAATTTTTGGATCAAGGAATTGGTCTCAGCAGTTTGTCTGACTTACGGCAATCTCATATTCATCTATAAGAACTTTTATAAGTTCTTTAACCGACATCATTTTGTCTATCCTCCATGCATTGGCTCCTGCAAATACATAGCCGTTTCTAAGAAATCCTTTTTGCGCATTATACAATGCAGATGCAATGCAGTATAACGGTTCGCCGTCACACGGCTTCAAACAGTGCCATACGCATTTGTAAGGCTTCTTTAAACCTCTTTCCACATCTTCAAGAAAATCATTTTTTATGGCTCTTCCGGGCATCCCTACCGGACTTTGGATAATTACTATATCCTCTTTTCTGCATTTTATGAATGCCTGCTTAAATGCATCAGATGCATCGCACTCGTATGTAGCAACAAAACGAGTTGCCATTTGAACTCCAGATGCTCCCATCTGCAGATATTTTGCAATATCTGCTCCGGTGTATATTCCTCCTGCAGGAATAACCGGGATCAGTTTTTTGAATTTCTCTTCATATGATTTTACTATCGAGATGATATCGGGAAGTATTTTTTCGAGCCGAAAATTTTCATCGTCAATCTGCTCTTTCTTAAAACCTAAATGTCCTCCGGCAAGCGGCCCCTCAACAACAACAGCATCAGGAAGCCTGCTATGATGATTTGCCCAGTATCTGAAAATCAGCTTTGCCGCTCTTGCTGATGATACTATGGGAACAAATTTTGTTTCGGCATTTTTGAGTATTTCTTTAGGTGCAGGGTTAAGCGGAAGTCCGGCTCCTGAAATTATGAGATCTGCACCATTCTCAACGCTTATTGTCACGAGTTCATTAAAATCAGACGAGGCAACCATTATGTTGACGCCGATTGGACCGCTGCTTGCCTCTTTTGCTTTTTTAAGTTCTTTTGCAAGTGCGCGCTGGTTTGCTTTCATCGGATTTCTGTTAAAATCCGATTCCATAAATCCAATTTCAGCTGCCGATATTATTCCTATCGCTCCCTCGTTAGCTACCGCAGAAGCGAGTTTGGAAAGCGAGATACCCACACCCATGCCGCCCTGTATAATGGGTATTTCGGCGATCAGATTACCTATCCTCAGAGGAGGCAACATCTTTTTTTCATTAATTAATAACTCCAATAAAATTCATAATACCCGTAATAATATACAAAGTTATCAAATTATCAATAGTGCAATGCTAAAAATATAATGTAAATTCTTTGTTGACATCAATTATAGATTTCTTATAATTACTACTTATTTAGTAGACAATAGTCAATTAGAAATGAGGTAAATTAAATGAACGGATTAAAAGGGTGTAGAAACGACTTTCAAATACTATCTGAAAAGATGGATGAAGCGCTTCCGATATATTTCGATAATGCATGTATGACATTGAAACCCGAATCGGTTTTAAATGAAATATGCGATTATTACCATCATTATCCGGCTTGCGGCGGAAGAAGCTATCACAAATTCGGTAAGATTGTTGATCAAAAAATTAATGAGTCAAGGGCAGCAATTGCCAAACTTATAAACGGCAGTCGGGACGAAATAATTTTTACAAAAAACTGTACGGAATCGCTTAATCTTCTTTGCCGATCAATAAAATTCAGCAGCAATTCAATTGTTTTAACAACGGATAAAGAACACAACTCAAACTTTATTATCTGGAGAATTTTGGAACAAGAAGGAGTAATCAAAGAGCATATTTATACCAATGCCGACAATATTATAGAAACGATTGAAAATCTTTATAAAAAAGACAAGAAGCTTTCGGTCGTAAGTTTATGCTGGGTATCAAACCTTGATGGAACATTCATAAGTGATTATGAGATTATAAACATAAATAAAAGATTAAAGCAGCTATTCCCTGACGCAATTTTAATTCTTGATGCTGCCCAGGCTGTTATGCACAGACCTGTTGATGTAAAAAAGGTAGAGGCGGATTTCATAGCATTTTCTATTCATAAGATGATGGGCCCAACCGGTTTAGGAGTGTTGTGGGGCAAAAAAAGCAATCTTGAAAAGTTGTCCCCCTTTATACTTGGAGGAGGAACAGTTGAAAGACTGGATAATAATTATATGCCTGTTTATCTTGAGATACCTGAGCGGTTTGAAGCAGGTCTTCAGCATTACGCCGGAATCTGCGGAGCTAAAGCGGCTGCCGAATATACCGTTAAACTCAATCCTGATGAAATTTCGGATTATGAAACTGAGCTTAACAGATATGCAACTGAAAAAATCAAAACCCTTGATTCAATTGAAATTCTCGGGCCGCCGGAACCGGAGAAGCGATCCGGAATATTGGCCTTTTATTTCAGAAAGCCGGTCATAAAGCACAATGATGATGAGTTGGATATTGACGAGAAACTCAGTATCAGAAAGAATATAATGATAAGAAAAGGAAAATTTTGTGTCTATTCCTGGTGTTCTATTCATGAAGATTACTTTTTCGAAATAATGCCTGGATTTGATCCGGTATTTTACCGTGCATCATTTGCCGCATATAATACTAAACATGAGATTGACCAATTTATTGATGAATTGGAAAATATTGTTGATGAGCTGTCCGATCTTCCGGATTTCCCGAAATGAGCGATAAAAATATACGAGAATATTTTCAAAGCCTTTTCAATAAAAAAAATACAAATATGGGTAAAATCGAGAATGCCGATATTATAGTTGAAGGCAAAGCATGCGAAGATAATCGTGATATGCTGAGTCTTTATGGAACACTAAAAGATGGCAGATTAATGTCATTAAGCTATATTTGCAAATCATGTGATCCGTATATGTTTGTGGCAGCCGACATTTTATGCAAACTTTCTATTGGTAAAGTCCGCAAAGAGATTGACAAATTGGGTAAAATGATGTATGAAGAAGCTTTGGGAGGAAATTCGGATATAGGATATGATCATTTTGTTTTGGCAAGAAAGCTGCTTTCGCGAAAGATGAGGGAGCTGGAACCGCACCGAAATTAAATACTTGATTTTTATAATATATGTGTTATAAACTTTGGAGTTTTGAGAAAAAAGGAGGATATTTTTGGCTCACCATAAATCTACGATAAAAAGTATTAGACAGAGTAAAAAAAGATATACGAGAAACAAATTTTACCGGACGCGCCTGAAAAACAGTATAAAAGCTGCAAAAGACGCTATAAACGGCGAGAATGTTGAACCTGCTTATGCCGGCGATCTGCTCAAAAAGGCTGTATCAGTTGTTAACCGTATTAGTTCAAAAGGCATCATTCCTAAAGGGAGAGCCGGACGCATTACAAGCAGGCTTAATCTGATGTTCAACAAACTGAGATCAAAAAGTGAAGTAAGTGCAGAGAAGGGAGGCGATGGTGCGAAGCACAATAGCTAAAACCGGAGAAATTAGTAGAAACTGGCATGTTATTGATGCCAAAGATAAGATTTTAGGGAGACTTGCCACTGAAATAGCAATGATATTGATGGGAAAAGACAAACCTATCTATACCCCTTTTGTCGATACGGGTGATTTTGTTATTGTTACCAATGCAGAGAAGATCGCTCTTACAGGCAAGAAACTGGATAATAAATTATATAGAAGCTATTCTGGATATATCGGAGGCTTAAAGGAAACCAATGCCAGAAGAATGCTTGAGAAAAAGCCTGAATATCTTATATGGCATGCGGTTAAAGGCATGCTTCCAAAAAACAGACTTTCGGATCGATTAATAACTAAGTTAAAGATATACAAGGGTGAAGCACATCCGCATGAGGCTCAAAAACCTAAATTACTGGAATTAGATGGGGATAAAGGATAATGGAAAGCAAACGTTTATATAGTACGGGAAGAAGGAAGACTGCAACCGCAAGGGTGTGGATAAGTGTAGGTGATGGAAAAATCAATGTAAACAATAAGAGCGTTGATGATTACTTTCAGGGCTATTCAGATTATATAAAAATTATTGAAGAGCCGTTTTTAACTGTCAATTCTGAAGCAAAATTTGATGTGAAAGCTACGGTTAAGGGAAGCGGAAAATCGGCACAAGCTGAAGCCGTGAGACATGGTATTTCAAAAGCTTTATTGCTCTTTGACCAGACATATAGACAATCGCTTAAAAAAAGAGGGTTTTTAACAAGAGATCCTCGGGCAAAGGAGCGAAAAAAATATGGTCATAAGGGAGCAAGAGCGTCCTTTCAGTGGTCTAAGCGATAATAAAAAAATGTTAAAGGTTGGGATCTGTGGAGCCTCCGGCTTCACAGGTGCTATGCTTTTGAGAATTCTATATAAGCATAGTTCGGTTTTGATTTCATATCTCGGCTCTAACAGCTACAATGGAAGCAACGTAAATGCGCTGCTGAATTCAGACTATGAAAATACTCCGATTTGTTTCAGTTCAATTGATGTCGATCTTATAAACAAAAAGTGCGATCTGATATTTCTTGCGATGCCTCATACTGCATCTCATCTGCTGCTGAAAGATATAAAAATACCGGCAATAGATTTATCGGCAGATTTCAGATTTAATAACAGTGCGCTATATGAAAAATGGTACGGCACTGTTCATAGTTGTCCGGATAAACTTACAAACAGAGTGTACGGGCTGCCTGAGTTGTTCAGAGACAGGATAGTCGGATCAACACTTATTGCAAACCCTGGTTGCTATGCAACGAGTATCATTCTGCCGATCTACCCTTTCGTCCGGAACGGTTTATGCTCATCTGCTGTTGCCGACTCCGCATCCGGCGTTTCCGGAGCAGGAAAAGCGTTAAAAAAGGAGCTTCTTTTTTATAAGGTAGATGAAAACTATAAAGCATATAACATAGCAGCTCATAAACATCAGCCGGAGATAGAAGAGGCAATAGGCGAAAAATCAGGGCAAAAGATTGCACTCTCTTTTGTTCCGCATCTTCTTCCTATTCGAAGAGGCATTCTTTCAACAATTTATATGGATAATTTAAGCAAAATTGATAAAAATGAAGTTGCTATGATTATAAAAAAACAGTACAAAAACGAACCGTTTATAAAAGTTAGAGACGATCCTCCTCAGATTTTAGATGTTGTCGGAACGAATGACTGCCATATATATGCTGCTGTTGATGAGCATAACGGAAAAATTATTGTTATTTCTGCGATTGATAATCTGTTGAAAGGTGCATCGGGCCAGGCTGTCCAAAATATGAATATTGCTTACGGATTTGATGAAACTGAAGCGATAGGCGGATGGCTGGGATGAGAGATGAGTGGATCTACAAGAGCGGAGTAGGTTCATCCTCCTGCAGCTGCGGCTTAAAAAAAGATGGAGTTCCCGATCTTGCCCTAATTCATTTTTCCAAACCTGCGGTATGGACAGCTTGTTTCACCAAAAATAGATGTGCCGGTGCTCCTGTAATTCATGCAAAATCGCTTCTTAAACGAAACGGACGCGCAAGTTTCCTGTTGATAAACAGCGGAAATGCAAATGCTGCAACAGGCAGGAAAGGACTTGATGATATCGATTTTCTGACAAAAAATATCGGGAATTTGTCCGGAGTCGATCCGAACGAAATCATTGTTTCATCTACCGGTGTCATTGGAGAGCCGCTGCCGAAAGAACTGATTGCCGATGCAATTCCTGAGCTGTTGCAAAACTGCAGCGATTTTGATGAATCTGTTGCCCGGGCAATAATGACAACTGATACTAAAAGTAAAATAAGCAGGATGTCGTTTGAGAGCTGCGGCCGCAATTTTCATATATGGGCAATGGCAAAAGGTGCCGGAATGATCCATCCGCATCTTGCTACAATGCTTGTTTTTATTATAACGGATTTTCCTTTGCGTCAGAGCGGAATGCACGGTCTGTTAAAAGAAGTTATGGATTATTCTTTCAATAAAATTAGTGTGGACGGCGATATGTCAACAAATGACTCGGTGTTTTTGTTTTCTATAGGAGAAAGCCGCAGCGAGATAAGCGACTTTGACTTTAAGAATGCATTGCTGAGAGTTGCAAAGGAGCTGTCTCAACAAATTTTGGAAGACGGTGAGGGAGTTCACAAGGTAGTCAATATTTTTGTCAAAAACGCACTCAGCGTTGATGACGCTAAGGCGGCAGCCGGAAGAATTGCAAATTCAGAACTTGTGAAGACTGCTATATATGGCGAAGATCCTAACTGGGGCAGAATTTATGCTGCAGCCGGAGCCTCGGGTGCGCAATTTGATCCTCTATCCGTATCGATATTTTTTGACGATAAGCCTGCTTGCGAGAACGGTGTTAAATCAAAAAGATATGATGAGACTGCAATTTCCAAAATTATGAAAAATGATCATTTCAGTATAACAATTGATCTTGGAGCAGGAACTGCCTCATATAATATGTTCACTACTGATTTGAGTTATGAATATATAAAGATAAATGCCAGCTATAGGAGCTGATTGGTCATCGATAGTATTTAGAGTTAAAGATTCGGTAGATATTGTTGATATAATTTCTGAATATATTCCGTTAAGAAAAACGGGAAATAATTTTGTAGGTCTATGTCCTTTTCATTCGGAAAAAACGGGTTCTTTCAGCGTAAATCAGGATAAACAGTTTTTTCATTGCTTTGGATGCGGTGTTTCCGGAGATGTAATAGAATTTATCAAAATGCAGGAAAGGGTAGATTTCAAAGATGCATTGGCCAAATTAGCCTATAGGGCGGGCATCGCTCTTCCTTCTTTTCAAGATAGTTTTATAGGCGCAATCGCCAATATCAACAATGATGCAACCGACTTTTTTAAACAATCTCTGAAACAAAGCAATATTCCGCTTGAATATCTGAAAAAAAGAGGCATAAGTAAAAGATCTATAGATGAATTCGACATTGGTTATTCAACTTCTCTCTGGAATGATTTGACTCAACTGCTTTTGAAAAAATACAGCAAAGAATCTTTGATAAAAGCAGGTATATCGGTAATAGGAAAAGATTCAAAAATTTATGATCGATTTCGCTCAAGAATAATGATCCCTATAAAAAATGGAAAGATGATAGTCGGCTTCGGCGGAAGGATTATAACGGAATCCGATCAGGCAAAATATCTCAACACTGCCGCAACTGAAGCGTTCAATAAAGGAAAGCTGCTGTTCGGACTGGAAAAGGCAAAGGATGGAATCTTAAAGAGCGATTATGCAGTAATCTGCGAAGGCTATTTTGATATGATAGCGCTCTACGAAAATGGGGTAAGCAATGCTGTTGCTACATTAGGGACCGCTTTGAGTGCGTTTCACATAAGTAAAATAAAAAGACTTACCAATAAAATATATTTTTGCTATGATACCGATGAAGCCGGTTTAAAAGCCATGATTAAGTTAATCCCGCTTTTAATCAAAAATGAAGTCATCGGTAAGGTTGTCAGACTTACACCAGGTGATGATCCGGACAGTTTTATAAGGAAAAACGGCAAGGAATCATTCCTCAGAAAGATCGAGAAAGCTGAAGATGCATTTGATTTTTGGATAAAATCGGAAAAGAATGGCGCAGTCACAGTTTCGGAAAAAAGTATAATCTGGAAAAAAATTGCTCCTGTGCTGAATTCTGTTGAGGATATCAGAATAAGAGAGATGCTTTCGGAAAGAGCGGGACAGCTGATAGGAGTTCCATACACGAGAGCATATTATGCGAAAAAAGGCACAGAAGACCAGAAGCATACCGATTCGGAAAAGGCGGAGAAGATTATTCTGTCGCTTATTTTATCATACCGAACATTTCTTGATAAAATTGATAAGGAGACCGCCTCTTGTTTGCCTGCGAGAATAAATAGAATAGTTTCGATTTTATTTGAAAACAGAGATTTGGAACTATCCGAAATTATGATGATGCTTGATAAAGATGATTCGGATGTTCTATGTATAGCCGCTTCGGAACACTCAGCAGTACCGGTTGACAGCAAAAAGGCAACTGATCTTTTTGATGAATGCATCAACTATTACAAAATGATGAGAAATCGAATGGACAGAGCATTATTGATAAAAAGGATAAAATCGGTAGCCGAGCAGGGAAAACCTGTGGGCGATCTGCTCAAAGAACAGCAGGATATTATTAAAAGATAAAATTGCAATGAAACCACTGCACAATAAGCAGATACACAGAAGTCAAAGAAAGGGTGAGATTTAGAAATTAAAATTTGAGGTACTAACCGGTTAGTTAAGGGCACTTCTGTTAATCCGTAAACGATCATCTTGAGTCCCAAATTCGCCTCCTCTGCGTTGCA
>CAJVZA010000067.1 GCA_913009315.1 uncultured Hippea sp. | reverse complement strand
GAAATCATATGAAACTATGGGAGAACTGAAGAAAGGGATTAAGAGATATTTCATGTTTTACAATACGGAACGATTTCATCAATCACTTGAATACCTTACTCCGGAAATAATGCATGAATCATTCTCTACAAGAAAAGATTTAAATAATGCGGCATAGGAGAATACACCTTAAACTTTTTTAAAATATGTCTTGACAACAGAGCTCAGCATACTTAAATTTTAATTGTATTGCTAAGGAATTTGATAGACTTGGTATATTTAGATGCTTTTATGGATGGAAGAAAAATATAGCTGTTCTGATGCTATGTGTATCACTTACGGTATTATATACCAGGAAGGAAAGAAGCATAGATAGTGCTTTTAAGAAGTTTTATTGCTGTTAATACAGGTCTTATCATGTATCTTATGCGGAGGTTTGTCTCGGAAGAGCAAAAAATATATTGGCTGCCATCATTAGCAAGCAGGGGGTCGGTGTTTGTCAACAAAATTGTCGCATCCATGATTACACAGTTTTAAGGATCTGCTGATCAGTAGAATGTAATTCTTTCGGAGGATTTGACCATACAGCTCCATTCGCATTCCAATTTTCGGTGTTCTCTGACCAGTGCTCCGTATGCTGTTTCCTGGCAATTATATGGTTCATGTTTTTCTTGGAAAGCAGTTTGGAAGTAAAAATTACTAAGGTAACTGTGTGGCG
Organism: uncultured Hippea sp.; assembly: GCA_913009315.1. Classification (GTDB taxonomy): domain Bacteria; phylum Campylobacterota_A; class Desulfurellia; order JAADFJ01; family JAADFJ01; genus JAADFJ01. The sequence goes on along the minus strand of CAJVZA010000067.1, from coordinate 9,832 downwards.
GACTCTAATCAACGCCATCGTCACCTTCGAGGGAGCGATTCACACTCACTAAAATATGACCAAATCCATGTTTTTCGCAGTAGATTCTCTATTCTCGGACAGCCTCTTATAGTTTTGCGGGAATTCAAAAAAATAATAGATGGAAAAAAGACAGGAAAAGAGCGAAATCTTATGGTAGAAGAAATAAGGAGGTGATGCTTTATATGAGAAGATGATGGTATTAATTTGGTAGGTTGGCAAAATAAAACAAAACAAGAGGGAGGAAAGAAAATGAGACATGGTGACATTGTATCAACTAAAGATACCGTAGGTGTAGGAGTTGTAAATTATAAAATGCCCCGTCTTTACACAAAAAAAACGATTTTAGATAACTGCCGTGCAATTGCAGATTATACTACGGGTTTAAAAATTGGTATACCAGGGTTGGACTTGATAGTATTCCCCGAATACAGCACAGAAGGAATTCTGTATGACCCCAAAGATTGCATGGAACTTTCAACAACCATTCCTGGTGAGGAAACGGAAATTTTCTCCGCATGTTGTAAGAAAAATGATGTATGGATGGTAGTGTCCATCACCGGGGAAAAACATGAGAAACCTGGCTGTAACCCTTATAATGCACTGCTTTTAATGAACAACAAAGGAGAGATCGTACAGAAATACAGGAAAATTATGCCCTGGTGCCCTATTGAAGGCTGGTATCCAGGTGATAGAACCTACGTTTCCGATGGACCAAAGGGACTCAAAGTCAGCCTGATCATCTGTGACGATGGGAACTATCCCGAAATATACCGTGATTGCGCTATGAGGGGAGCCGAACTCATTGTTCGCTGCCAAGGTTACATGTACCCATCAAAAGAACAGCAGATAATGATGGTTAAGGCCATGGCATGGGCTAACACGTCTTATGTGGCAGTGGCCAATGCTGCCGGGTATGATGGTGTCTATTCTTACTTTGGGCATTCGTCAATCATAGGCTTTGACGGTAGAACTTTGGGAGAATGTGGCACTGAGGAGATGGGGAATCAATATGCTGAACTATCAATTAGTGCCATAAGGGATGCCAGAGCCACTTGGCAATCCCAGAATTCACTCTACAAACTGCTGCATCGTGGGTACACCGGCAAACTTGCTTCAGGGGAAAAAGAAGTTGGCGATTCCAATTGTCCATATGAGTTCTACCGAACATGGATAACCGACCCAAAGAAGGCTCAAACCCAATCTGAAGCGATTACCAGAAAAACAGCAAGTGTTTCCGATTGTCCTGTTGCGTTCCAACCTGCCTTACGCGGTAAATAAATACCTTAAAATTATTGTGATGTTGTGAATGGTCTGTTTTTTGCATGTGCTGGAGCTACACAGGTTGATTAGACTGTGAGATTATAGGTAGAATTAAGCCCATATAGGCTTAATTCTACCTTGTTAAAGGTATCAGAAAGTTAACCGTTAATCTATAAAAGGGCTAAATCCCATAGGATTTTAAATAACATGACTCTCAACATCTGACATTCAATCAATCTTCTGATATTATATCTTTATCATAATGTGCTTTTTAAGACTCTCCTTCATATAGAAGAAGACAAAATATTTGAAAAACAACGCGGCAATATATATAAACAACTAATCTTATACTTCCTTAAGAGACATTTCGCATTATGTGACTACTGCACAATAAGCAAATTCACAGCTTTTTATAAGGTTTTCTATAGGGCAACTCTATTAATTCTAAGCGTTTCAAATTGAGAGTCCAATTCCGTCTCATCAAGACGCAAATTGCAGGTAATAGCAGAGCTATTGCCAAAATTTGCAACGCAGAGGAGATGGAATTGGGACTCAAGATGATCGTTTACGAATTAATAGAGTTGCCCTGAAGACAAGGCAAACTTCTGAAGGACTAACGGGTTAATTCAAAGAAGCAAAACGCAAGTATATGGGAAACCTCATAAAGCCCGCAGAGAAGTCAAATAAGGAGCAAGTTCAAAACTATCTCCCAGAGCAAATCTGTTAATCGCTGCGATTGCGAATTTTCTTGAAGCTGCAGTTTCATTGAAACTTTGTTGAAAAAATCGTGTTGCTTCCTCTGATCCGGCTTTGCTAAATTTTAGGATCATTTTTATATCTGCTCCAGCAGCAAAGAATTTTGGCAAAGCACTTGATAAGACAATAACATTACAGTTGCTATCGGGTAATTCATCAAACCCCATTAGAATATCACCAACAAACTGTCTGTTTAAGGCATTTGCTGGTGATCTTTTGAGAATAAGATAACCGGCTCCATCTAATTTGGTGTCTATATTGTTCGTTTCTCCCCCGTTTCTGCTAATGTTTCAATTATTTCAGCACCCTTTTGCCTTTTCTCTCTTGCAACAGTTTGCATTGATTATATCAAGTATTGTTTACAATTTAGACTTACCTTTGCTATAATCAAACAATCGAGAACATTTCTTTTAACTCACGCTTCACAATTTTACCTGCAGGATTTTTGGGAAGTATTTCGACAAACTTAACAACCTTGGGACATTTATAGCCCGCGAGGTTTTTCCGGCAGTAATCGATGATTTCCTCTTCTCCTATTTCCTTTCCGGGGATTGGTGCGATAACAGTCGTAACAACTTCTCCCCACTTTTCATCAGGCAACCCAATCACCGCTGCTTCGAAAACATCTCGATAGCCGGCTATTTACTTCCTCAACTTCCTTGGAATAAACATTCTCTCCTCCTGAGACAATCATATCCTTTTTTCTGTCAACCAGAGTGATAAAGCCTTCTTTATCTTTTATTCCGAGATCGCCGGTATAGAACCACCCGTTCTTGATCGACTCCGCCGTTGCTTCGTCGTTTTTGTAGTAGCCCTTCATAAAATTGCCTCTGTTGACTATCTCTCCAATGCTGCCGCGGGGAACTTCCTTCCCCTGATCGTTGAAAATCTTCACGTCGCATATGGTAAGAGGAACGCCAACGGATGCCGGTTTTTCAAGAACATTCTCCGGACGCAGAATTGTTGTACAGGGGGAAGCCTCAGTCATTCCGTATGTATCCCCCATAGCCGCATCGGGAAAGTAGCTCAGGAGATCTTTGCGCATTTTCGCCGGCATGTACATAGCACCGTTGATGATCAGTTTTATGCTTGACATATCATACTTTTTAATGTCAGGATAATCGATTACCATCCGCCACATAGTAGCCGGTCCCCAGGTACACGTAATCTTTTCATCCTGAATCGCCTGGAGTATCTCCTGAGGATCAAATTGCTTATGAATAATCAACTTCGCACCTAACAGCACAGAGGCAACCGCAATACCATTCAAGGAAGCGCTATGGTAAAGGGGCGGAACGACTTGAAAAATATCATCATTCCTGAATCCGTAATCAATTGCCATTGTCATTGCATTAAACAGAGAATTCTTATGAGTAAGTACACTGCCCTTCGGCAGGCCGGTCGTCCCGGCAGTATAAAGGATCAAGTTTTCATCATAAAGAGAGACTTCCACGCCCGGCTCATCAGGGTTGGCATTGGCTATCAGCTTTTCGTGTTTGAGAACATCTTCTCCGCCACTGCCATTGCAGATAAATTCTTAACATTTGTTACTTCCTGACGTATGGTCTTTATCGCCTCAATAAATTCAGAGGCATATACTATGCATACTGCCTCTGCATTATTTATCTGGAAGGCGAGTTCTCTTCCCACCAGCTTGAAGTTCAGTGGAACGCCGACCGCTCCTGCCTTGGCTACGGCATAGTGCACTTCCAGAAATTGGCTGCAGTTTAAAAAGAGATATGCAGCTTTGTCACCCTTTTCGATTCCTAATGCTATCAGGGTATTTGCCAGCCTGTTGACCCTTTCGTTAAATTCACGATACGTGAGACTGCTGCCGTCATAGTCGACTATGGCGGTTCTATCGGGATACTTGCCTGCTGTCAATGTCAGCGTATCTCCGATACTGTTGATGTTTCCTCTCATTTTCTCATTCTCCTCCTTTCGATTTGTTATAGATCTTCATAATTTACGCGATTCCGGCGCATATGATACGCTTGGTGAAAAGTCTCCCAATATGTAACAGATGTGCAGGTTGCATGTTCAACTAACTCATACGCCGTGGAAGGCAATGTAAGCGGTCTTTCAGGCACACTGGCGCTTCAGAACAATGGTTGCAATGGCCTCTATTTTTCGTCACTGCGAGAAATGAAACGATGCGGCAGTACAGTCAGAACCGAGAATAAGAAGCCTTATATATCAGCGAATCACTATCGTAAAAGTTCCAAAAAAGAGATATTCAAGAGAATTTTTGACAAAGATGGGATATGTGTACATCAATTTATATAGTCTCAGCTGCACTTTTTGGGCTGTTTTCAGCAGATATCCTTTACCTATCGGTTTATTGCGATTTGTGATGAAATTTGTGCGAAAGTTGCGGTATGATGCGCAAATTTAATCTATAATTTTTATTAATACGGGTTTTCCAATTATTTCTTTGTTGATATTTGAATTTGTAACTATGATTAATGTTTTGGAACTCGTCTTATGCTCGTCACTTAATCTATTGTCTCTTGATCTTGAATGCCTTATTCCCACAACCCTGCCGCGATAAAATCTGTTTTCCTTTATATTCTTTTTTTTTGCAACTTTGTTGACCGCATATAACGATCCAATAGTTATATCCATATTTTTACCTCCTAAAAATAGATCGGCAGTATATGGATTAACTTGAGCAGTTAACACTGAATCAGAATGCAGAAGATATACAATTTACCTTACGGAACGGATTGATTGCAGTTTAAATTATCAAAACAAAATCAGTTTGTCGGACATTGCTACCTGATCGCCCTCCTTTACCAAAATCGTTTTGATTGTTCCGCTGAACTCAGCTTTTATTTCATTAGCCATTTTCATAGATTCAATAACCAAAATCAGGTCACCTTCTTCAAGTTGATCGCCCGGACTAACAGCGATCTTTGTTATAACACCCGGAAGCGGGGAATCGATGCTCGTTTTTTTGCCGCTTTTTGATTTTTTCGCCTCTCTTTCTTTCTTGATTTCGGATATATAATATTCTTCACCGTCTATCCAGATCATCGTTTCTTTGCCGATAAAATAATCTGACTTTACGATTCTGTTTTTTTGTTTCAGGATTGCGGCAGATTCATCTATTATATCATAGCTTTTTTTCTTACCGTTAATTTCAACATAGATTGTACCACCGTCTATCTTTGCCGTTACTTCTTGAATTTTATCATTGATTTTTAGTTTCATCTATCCCCTCCATTCGACCAGACTGTCCCAGCATGAATCTATCGCATTTTCCCGAATAGAGGTGCTAAACTGCCTATGTTTAGTTAGATAATAAATTGCAACTGCATCAAAAATTTTATCCTCTGTTGTTTTCAGTAAAACGTCTTTATTTTTATCTATAAATTTTGTATCGTAGTCACCTTTTAAAAAGTCTTCATGCGTTATTATCGATTTTAGAAACGATATGGCTGTTTTATTCGGTGCTATATGATATTCTGAAAGTGCACCGGAAAGTCTCGCGATAGCTTTCTTTCTATTCTCAGCATAACTTATAATTTTTGCCAATATAGGATCATAATAAATAGGTACGACAGTTCCGACCTCAACACCGGAATCACATCTTATTCCGGGCATTGAAGGTTCATTATAGTAGTCAATTCTACCCGGTGACGGGGCAAAATTACCGTACGGGTCTTCTGCATAAATTCTTGCCTCTATTGCATGACCGCTCGAGTGTATTTCATCCTGAGTCAGATTAAGCATCGATCCGGAAGCAAGTTCTATCTGTTTTGATACCAAATCCATACCGGTTAACGCCTCCGTAATAGGATGTTCAACCTGAATTCTTGCATTTATCTCAAGAAAATAAAACTCTCCGTTATCAACAAGAAATTCAGCCGTTCCGGCCGTGTGGTATCCTATTTTTTTAGCAATGTTCAAAGCTGTTTCCCCAAGTTTTGCAGCCATCTGTCTGCTTATTGCAGCTGAAGGGGTTTCCTCTATAACCTTCTGGTATCTGCGCTGAATTGAGCATTCTCGTTCGGGGAAATAAACACCATTACCGTATTGGTCTAAAAGCAGCTGAATTTCAATATGACGGGGAGATTTCAGTAATTTTTCAATATAAACCGTATCATCACCAAATGAGGATTTAGCCTCGCTTCTGCCCATTCTTAACGCAGATTCAAGCTCCTGTTCGTTGTTTGCTATATGCATTCCTTTGCCGCCGCCGCCGGCAGCGGCTTTTATTAGAACAGGATATCCTATTTTTTCGGCAATCTGTCTAATATCTTTCTCATCATCAATGACAGCTCCGGGAGTAATTGGAGCTCCTGCCTGTTCTGCTAATTTTCTTGCCTCAATCTTGTTACCTGAAAGCCGCACCACAGACGGACTCGGACCTATCCAGAGGATTTTTTCATTTATTACAGATTCTGCAAAATCTGCATTTTCAGCTAAAAAACCGTATCCCGGGTGAACTGCATCGCAATTTGATTTTTTTGCCGCTGATATCAATTTTGCAATGTTCAAATAACTTTCTGCAGCGGGTGCTTCTCCTATAAAATATGCCTCATCGGCATATTTTATATGTTTTGAAGCACGATCTGCTTCTGAATAAACGGCAACGCTTTTAATTCCCAACTCTCTTGCAGAGCGCATAATTCTTATGGCAATTTCACCTCTGTTAGCTATCAGTATCTTTTTGATATTCATGGCTACATCCTAAATATTCCGTATCTCTGTCTGGACTGATCAATATTATGAGATGAAATTTCAATGGCCAGCATCAGATATTCGCGTGTTTTGGCCGGATCTATGATTCCGTCATCCCATAATCTTGCTGAAGAATAAAGTGAACTTGATTGTCTTTCATAATCGGCAAGAATCGGCTTTTTAAGTTCATCAATTTCCTCATCAGTCAGGCTTTTGCCTGCTCTCTTGAGCTGATTTACCTTGACCTGCGCAAGTGTATCTGCCGCCTGCTGCCCGCCCATAACTGCAATCTTTGCTGCCGGCCATGTCCACAGAAAACGAGGATTATAACCTCTGCCGCACATTGCATAATTTCCGGCACCATACGAATTGCCGATCATAATAGTAAATCTGGGGACATCGGCAGTGGCAACCGCATTTATCATTTTTGCACCTGCTCTTGCAATTCCTGCGCGCTCGTATGCTTTGCCTATCATAAATCCGGTTATATTCTGTAAAAACAGTATAGGAATCTTTCTATCGGCACAGAGTTCAACAAAATGAGCCCCTTTGTCTGCCGAATCAGGAAAAATAACACCGTTATTTGACAAAATACCTACAAGATATCCTCCTATTCTCGCAAATCCGGTAACAATCGTTCTTCCGTAAAGCGGCTTAAATTCATCAAATTTGCTTGAATCAACAATTCTGGCAATGATTTCTCTGGAATCAAACGGTTTTTTGAGATCGGTGGGAATAATACCGTAGATTTCATCAGCTTTATAAACAGGATCAGACGGCTTGATTCTATCCAATTGATACGGTTTATCTTGCGGGAGGCTGCTGAAAATTTCGCGTACCTTTATAAGTGCATCTTCGTCATCTTCTGCCATATAATCGGCAACCCCTGATATTCTTGTATGTACGTCGGCTCCGCCAAGTTCCTCTACGGTAACATCCTCACCTGTTGCAGCCTTTACAAGCGGAGGCCCGCCTATGAATATGGCACCGGTATTTTTTACAATAACAGTTTGATCACACATAGCAGGAACATAGGCGCCCCCGGCTGTAGATGCACCTGCTACGACGGCAACCTGCAAAAGCCCTTCTTTCGAGAGCCGGGCTTGATTATAAAAGATATTACCGAAATGCTCTTTGTCAGGGAAAATATCTTCCTGAAGCGGAAGAAAAACCCCGCCGGAATCAACAATATAGAGACATGGAAGATGATTTTCCATAGCAATCTTTTGTGCTCTTATATGCTTTTTTATCGTCAGGGGAAGATATGTTCCTCCCTTGACGGTGGCATCATTGGCAACAATCATTACAAGGTGACCCGAGATCTTTCCGATTCCGGTTATAATCCCTGCCGAGGGAGCTTTGTTGTCATAGATATCATAAGCAGCAAACGGAGCAATCTCCAAAAACGGTGATTCTTCGTCTAATACAAGCGCAATTCTTTCTCTTGCAAGCAGCTTTCCTCTTTTTTTATGAAGAGCTCTTGCTTTTTCAGATCCTCCTTCTGCAATCTCAGTTCTTATTATAGATATTTTTTCAAGCGCACTTATACTCTGTTTATACTGTTTTTTATAAAGCCCGGAGGAGGTATCAACAAATGATTCTATTTTTGCCATAGATTATTTTGTCTCAACCCATTTTATTCTTGGAGGAGTCTCGGTGGCATGAACAGCTTGATTAGCCAGAACCGTATAACTTCCATCGTGCAGATCTACACGCCTTAAAATATCTCTTTCCCACGAATTGTTATCATTAAACGTTTCTATCGGTGTCAGCACTTTTGCGGGAACAATAACGCCCGGTATACCTTTTTCGTCGGCTTTTTTTATCTCTTTCAGGATTTCATCATAGGTTAGATTCTCTGTCCATTTCGAAATCTCTTTCCACAAAATCTGCATATTTTCAGATTGAAGTCTATAGTGAGTTGAGAGGCCGGTCAGATCTTCTCTTTTCATTACATAACAAAACTTTTTCCAGTTAATATCGGAAAATGCCGCTATAAAAGCCGTGCAGTCTTTTGCGGGGAAATAGGTGTACGGAAAGACCGACGCATCATGACTTCCAAGCCGTTCCAACGTTTCTCCTGTGCAAAAATGGTACGATGCCGATGCATTGCTTATTCTTCCAAACCCTTCAGCGGGAGAGATATCGATCATCTGACCGATGCCTGTGCTGCTTCTATAGTGTAGTGCAGTCATAATACCGAATGAAGCCCATGCTCCTCCGGTATACCATGCCATCTGATTGCCGAACTTTGTAGGCACCTGATAATCCTTGGGGTCATTCTTATCTTCCATCTCACCATTGATATACATCATTCCGCTTATTGCCTGATCGACTATATCACTGTCCTCCTGTCCGCATGAGGCCAGAGGGCCATACTGGCCATATGTATAGATGGAACACCATACAAGACGCTTATTTACCTCTCTTGCCTGGAAATAGCTCAGTCCTTTCTCGTATAGCCATCCCGGTTTGCTGGTTTCTATAACAACATCGGCATGAGACATTAAAGACTTCAGATAATCAATATCTGATCCGGAAGCAAGATCAAGCCGTATGGAATGCTTGTTTCTCGCTTCAGACAAATATGAAAGCCCTACTCCGCCGGCTGTTAGAGCATCCGGAGTAAAATTTCTTGCAGGATCTCCCGAGAGCGGCTCAATTTTCAAAACAGTTGCCCCGTATTCAGCCAGCGTAGCGGCGGCAAACGAACCCGACAGGTTGGCATAACTCATATCCAGCACGAAAAGATCGGATAATGCCTCGGGCTTATTGTCTCTCTCGGCATCATTCTTCTTTGCCCATTCTCTCCAATCCATTACTTTGCCTCCTTTTTGTCAATCGGAGGAGTTCTTCCGATCATGTCGGTGTATCCTCCTATGATTCCTTTATCTTCAAGCTCCGATATCTGTTCATCGGTTAGCTTTAAGAACTCCTTAAATACATAATCGTTATCTGCTCCGACTTCTTTCATTGCCCATTTAACGCGACCCGGGGTAGCTGACAGATGCGGCTGAGTCCCAGATCGGAAGAGCACACGTCTGAACTCCAGTCACACTGATATATCTCGTATGCCGTCTTCTGCTTGAAAAAAAAAAATAAATAATAA
>CAJVZA010000066.1 GCA_913009315.1 uncultured Hippea sp. | reverse complement strand
TCAAATAAAGGGCAATCTTCAGGAAATTAAAATTCTCAAACTAACCGGTTAGTACCTCAAATTTTAATTTCTAAATCTCACCCTTTCTTTGACTTCTGTGAATCTGTTTACTGTGCAGTGGTCTCATGATCGAAATAAAAAATACGGACAAGGAAATATGATATCTGCCTTATCTGTCAACTATAGCTTAAAAATATTGCTTCCGTAATAAAAAATTGTGCTGTCTGAAAATATTAAACAATCTAACCTTTCCTTTCTTTTGCTTTTGTTACGATAGATCTTTGACCGTTTCTATCTTTTTTAAATATGTGCAGAATATTTGCCGATTCATCAAACGGTACGGTGATAAACGAAAACTTATCCAATATTTTTACTTCTTGTATGTCCCGAGAATCCATTCCGACTTTCTTATGTATAAACTCCACCAATTTTCTTATTGTATATCCGTCTTTTCTCCCTAAGGCTACGAACAGCCTTACTTTTTTATTTCTGTCCTTTTTTGTTTCTTTAATTTCTCTATAGTTTTCTTCGTCCAATTCATTTTTAAATTTTAATTTTAATAATTTTGCGATGATTTCCAGCGGGTCATTGTTTGTCGTAATTTCTTCCGCAAACTGCGTATATCCTGTATCTTTCTCTGCCAATTCTATAGATAATAAATTATCTTTTATTTGACTTTTCTTAATTGCTATTGCTTGTTCTATTGTCGGCAGCATCTCTTTTTTTATATTTGCCTTTGTCATTCGCTGCATAAACGAGAGCTTTCTGTATTCAGAAGGTGTCACAAAAGTAATAGCTATACCCTCTCTCTTTGCTCTGCCTGTCCTTCCTATTCTATGAATATAACTATTGGGATCCTGGGGCAGTGCATAATTTATGACATGCGTCAGGCCTTCTATGTTTATGCCTCTTGCGGCAACATCCGTTGCTATGAGCATATTCAACTGCTTTTTTCTGAATCGTAATAAAATCCGCTCTCTTTTATCCTGCGACAAATCACCATGTATGGCGTCCGCATAGTATCCTCTTTCTATAAGTTTGTCGGCTACTTCCTGAACAGCCACTTTTGTTTTGCAGAAGATCAGTCCGTAAAAATCTAAAACAACATCCCTTATTCTGCACAATGCTTCAAATTTATCCGATTCGGCAACTTCAAAATAGATTTCACTTGTAAGCGCCTCCTCTGTTTTTATGGAGATAAATTTGCAGTCAGGAATATACTTTTTCGCCATTGCTCTTATCTCTTGCGGTATTGTTGCTGAAAACAGCATTATTCTTTTATCATCATTAGTTGATTTTAGTATTTCTTCCACATCATCTATAAATCCCATATTGAGCATTTCGTCCGCTTCGTCCAAAATAAAATATGATATCTTATCAAGTTTTAGCGTTTTTCTTTTTATATGATCTATTATTCTTCCTGGCGTACCGACAACTATATCTATACCTGCGCGCAATCTTCTCTTTTGAAGTTCTATTGATTGTCCGCCGTAAATAGGAGAAACTGTTATATTCTTTTTGCCCTTAAAAGCATTGATTTCACCGGAAACTTGAATCGACAGTTCTCTTGTCGGAGTTAGAAGCAAGACTTGCACATGATCTGCCTTTTCTTCCAAAAGATCTATCAGCGGCAGCCCAAAAGCCAATGTTTTGCCTGTACCTGTGGGGGCTTGAGCTGTTATGCCGTTTTTTTCATTAAGAATCAACGGTATAATCTCTTTTTGAATGGGGGTTGCCTCCTCGAACCCCTTTTTTTCCAAAGTTTCGACTAAGTTTTCAGATAGTCCCATATGTTTAAATTGTTCAACGGTATTCATGTACACCTGCCTTAAATTATTTGATATTTACTTATTTATACATTTGCAGACGTTTAGTTTGAATTGACTTGTGCGGTCATCTGTAAACAACAAATCCGGGCAAAAATAAATTCAAACAATTTTCGACGTAAAATAAAAACAAGTTAGTAATCATTGAACAGAATTATGCGTCTTTTGTTGATAAAAGCAAATCATATAATTCACCTTATGCGCTAAACGTAGCATTATCTGAATATAATCCCCGAAAATTCATACGGCAAAGGCAGGGCAACCGAATCGATAATATCAGCAGTAGAGAAACTCCGGAAAAGCGCTGAATACGCTTTGACAGGAAAGTTAAAAGATGATGTAGAAGATTGTATCAATTTCTATAATCATAAGCGGTTTCATCAATCGCTTATGATTATAGAAAACCTGCGAATCTGTTTATTGTGCAGCGGTCTCGTAATGGCAGATCCCGAATGTGCCAATTACTCTACGATCAACTTTCCTCTAAGCATTCCCATTTCGCACTGAAAGTTATACTCGCCCGGTTTATCTATGTTTAACTCAACTGTAACGTTTTTAAACGGAGTCAGTGTTGCTTTTTTATTGAAATCGGAAAAGATTACCTCCTCGGAACAGGCCGCTGTTTCTTCACGGTAAAAGGTAAGTTTTATCGGTTTTCCCGCCTCAAAAACTAACAGATTCGGAGAATAACCGCCTTTTACTTTGATAAACGCTTCCTGAACACCGGAATCGGCGGCTTTTATTTTAACGGCTTTTTTCTCGGAAAACCAAAAATACCAGCCTACAAGAAACGAAAGAGCTATTCCAAGTAAAGTAACTATAATTTGATCTGCGGACATATTTGTTTACCTCCCTTCTATAAATAAAGTTTGTGCGATATCTTTCTACTTCAGTCTGATTTCGGCTTAAATCTTCTCAAACGGTTTGAGTTTGAAACTACCGTAACCGAGCTGAAAGCCATCGCGGCTCCGGCGATTATCGGTGACAGTAAAATGCCGAAAAAGGGATAAAGAAGTCCCGCCGCCACAGGTATTCCAAGTCCGTTGTAGAAAAATGCGCCGAACAAATTCTGTCTGATATTTTTCATTGTAGCTCTGGAAAGTTCAATAGCGAGAGGGACGCTTTTCAGATTTCCTTTAATCAAGGTAATATCGGAAGCTTCTATCGCTACATCAGTGCCGGCTCCTATCGCAAATCCTATATCGGCCTGAGCTAAAGCAGGCGCATCGTTAAGTCCGTCGCCCACCATTGCCACAATTTTGCCTTCATTCTGCATTTTCTGCACGTTGAAGGCCTTTTCCGGCGGCAAAACTTCCGCAAACACCCGATCTATGTTGACTTGTCTCGCTATTGCTTTTGCCGTTCTTTTGTTATCGCCGGTTATCATTACCACTTCCAGTCCCATTTTTTTTAATTTAGCGATAGCCGCTTTGGAATCGGGTTTTACAACGTCGGCGACCGCAACTATTCCAGCGGCTTTTCCGTCAATAGCAATAAACATCGGAGTCTTGCCGTCATCGGCCAATTTTTTACTTTTTTCTTCTAAATCGCCCGTTTCAACAGAACGGTTTTTCATCAGTTTAATATTGCCTAAAAGTATTTTTTTCTCTCCGACAACCGCCTCCACGCCCTGACCCGGAATCGCATTGAATTCTTTCGGTTCATGCAGCGTAAGAGATTTATCTGCGGCTCCTTTTATAATCGCTTCCCCCAGCGGATGTTCGGAAGCTTTCTCAACTCCGGCGGACAAACTCAACACTTCATTTTCACTAAAATCTTCTGTGGTTATAACATCGGTAAGCAAAGGTTTTCCTTCAGTGATAGTTCCTGTTTTATCCAGGACAACAGTGTTTAACTTTTGCGCTGTCTCCATGGCGTTGCCGTTTCTTATTAATATACCGTTTTCCGCTCCCTTGCCGACGCCTACCATCAGCGAGACGGGGGTAGCTATGCCGAGAGCACAGGGGCAGGCGATTATCAGCACGGTAACAAAGACGATCAAAGCGTAAATTAAATTAGGCTGCGGACCAAAATCGTACCAGCCTACAAAAGATAAAATAGCGATAATAATAACCGCAGGGACGAAATAGCCGGCTACTCTGTCAACGATCTTTTGTATGGGAGCTTTTGAGCTCTGCGCCTGTTCAACCATGCCGATGATTTGCGAAAGAGCGGTGTCCTTCCCTACTTTCGTGGCTTTGAATTTAAACGATCCTGTTTTATTTATCGTAGCTCCTATCACTTCGTCATTCTTTAGCTTTTCTACGGGTATCGCTTCACCGGTAATCATTGCTTCGTCAATTAGTGAGGAGCCTTCTACAATCACGCCGTCCACGGGGATTTTTTCTCCGGGTCTGACTAATATAATATCGTCTAAAACCACCTCTTCAATCGGAATATCCGATTCCTGTCCGTTTCTGATGACCCTTGCCGTTTTCGCCTGCAGTCCCATAAGTTTTTTCATCGCTTCCGAGCTTTTTCCTTTGGCTCTGATTTCAAGCGCCATACCCAGAACGACTAAAGCTACTATTATGGCGATCGCATCAAAAAACTGGTTTGCGAGTTCCGCTTTTGGAAAGATTTCCGGAAAGAATGTAGCTGTTGCAGAATATATCCACGCCGCACTTATACCGGTAGATATCAGCGTATGCATATTAGCCGAACGATTTTTAAATGCCGCCCATGCTCCCGTGTAAAATTGAGAACCGCTCCAGAACATAATCGGCAGACTTAAAATGCTCATCGCGATCCACAAATAACGGAGTGTCGGAGCGCCTTGTCTGAATGCTTCCGGCAGTCCCAGGAAATCCGGGTAGCTTATTATTAAAAATGGAACACTGAGTACCGCGGCAAAGATAAATTTTCTAATTAAAGTTTTATACTCTTTCTCTCTCGCCAACTTATTTTCATCTACCGGTTCTTTTTCTGTTTTTTCTTTTTCGGAAAGTGTTTTTTTAGAGGAGAGTTTTTCTGCGCCGGCAGGCTCTATTGTTTTATATCCAAGTTTTTCAATGGTATTTTTAATTTCTTTTATATTGACTAAATTAGGCAGGTATTTAATAAAAGCTTTTTCTGTGGCAAGGTCTACGCTGGCGGAAAGAATACCCGGGAGACTTTTTAATTCGTTTTCTATTTTCGTAACGCACGAAGCGCAATACATGTCTACAATTCCCAGGCTTAAATCTGACTGACCGGTTTTATAACCCGCCTTTTTGATGGCTCCGATTATACTTTCGGCAGTGACTTTTTTTCTGTTGAACTCTATTCGCGCCTTTTCAGTAGTTATATTAACTTTCGCAAAAATAATACCTGGAAGTTTCTTAATCTCGCTCTCTATCGTGGGGATGCAGGAACTGCAATGAATACCGATTATCGGAATATCTAATTTTTCAATGCCTTTACTGCTGATATTATACGTAGCTTCAGATGAATTTATCGGTTTGATATATTTATCCGGGTTGGATAGAAAATCATTTTTACATTTTTCCGAACAAAAATCATATTTTGCACCCTTCGTTTTTACAGAATATTCAGATGGTGATTCAACTTCCATGCCGCATACCGGGTCTTTTGCCATCTTCATCCTCCTGATTCATTATTAATGATGTATCTTTATTCTTTGGTGCGCCTGGAGGGATTCGAACCCCCAATCAGCGGATCCGAAGTCCGCTGCTCTATCCAGTTGAGCCACAGGCGCATCCACACCAATCATATACTTATCATTTTTACATCTTTTGTCAAATATTTGCCGGTTAGAACTGATCAGATTTATATCTCCCTTGACTTATGTTTAGGTTTGCCAGTCATTAATATAGAAACGTTGCTAATGAGAGTGCTTCGTTAAGAATTTTTTCAACTCTATTTTGGATTACTATTGACAGATAAAATTATACATATAAAATGTTATTGTCTTGATATTAAACTATTGGGATTATAATTAATTAGGGGGTGCGCAGGGTACAAATTGTGGTTAGGTTTATGCAGCAAAACTAAATAAAAAAAGGGGGTATTATGTCAAAAAATTTTAGAAACGGTTTGTTTATCGCGGCAGCAGCATTGTTTAGTGTACTGCTTATTGCCGTAAACGGATACAGCAAAAAGAGTACTTATGTTTTAGGTGCAGATTTTTCAATCAGCGGGCGGGCTTCATTTCTGGGTGATCCGGAAGCTAAAACAGTCAGGCTTCTCGTTAGTGAGATTAACGAAAAAGGCGGGATAAACGGACATCCGCTTAAGGTTATCATATATGACGATGAGGGCAACACAACAAAAGCAAGACTTAACGTTGAACGCCTTATAAAAAGGGATCATGTGATTGCCGTATTGGGGCCTTCGCTTTCAGGCATATCTCTTGCTGTGGTTGATCTTGCAAAACGTTACAAAATTCCACTTGTTTCAGCTGCTGCAAGTGATAGGATAATTATAAATCCAAAAACCGGGAAAACCAGAAAATGGGTATTTAAAACTCCTCAGTCTAACGCTCTTGCAGCTAAAAAGATATTCGGATTTATGAAAAAGAGAGGAATAACGAGAATTGCAATTATCACCATAACAACAGGCTTTGGTGCAAGCGGAAGAACCCAACTCATCAAATACGCTCCCGAATTCGGCATAAAGATAATTGCCGATGAAAAATATGGACCCAAAGATACCGATATGAGTGTTCAGCTTACAAAAATTAAGGGAACAAATGCTCAGGCCCTTGTCAATTGGTCTATAGGTCCGTCACAGGTCATCGTAACAAGACAATGGAAACAGCTTGGACTTTCAAAACAGATGCTGCTTTTTCAGAGTCATGGATTTGGAGACAGAAGAAATATAAAACTTTCAGGAGGAGCTGCCGAGGGTGTTTACCTGCCGCTCGGGAAAGTAAATATTGGAAAACTGCTTCCGGCAAGTGATCCTCAGAAAAAGCCTATAATGGCATATATCAGAAATTATGAAAAACGATATCATAAACCGATCTCGTCATTCGGAGGACATGCCTACGATGCATTAATGCTTGTTGTACATGCACTTAAGGCTGTGGGTCCGAATAAAGCAAAAATAAGAAGCTATATTGAGCACACGAAGAACTATGTTGGAATGCATGGGATCTTCAATTTCTCACCAACGGATCATAACGGTCTGACGGAAGCTGCATTTGTAATGGTTGTAGTTAAAAACGGTGATTGGGCGATTGCTAAATAAAACCCGGACGGGGAGATCTCCCCGTCCTCATTTTTAAAATAATATAAAGGAACATAACATTTATGGATAGTATAGGTTTTGGTACCCAGCTGTTTCAGTATATCATTACGGGAATAACCATTGGATCGGTGTACG
The DNA here is from genome assembly GCA_913009315.1 of uncultured Hippea sp. GTDB lineage: Bacteria > Campylobacterota_A > Desulfurellia > JAADFJ01 > JAADFJ01 > JAADFJ01. Next base: position 3,400 of record CAJVZA010000066.1, on the reverse strand, counting down.
GTCTTGTAGCACTTGGATTTAATATAATATACAATTCAACTGAGATAATAAATCTTGCACAGGGTGATTTTGTTATGTTGGGAGGCATGTCAAGCGTTTTTTTCTTGACGGTTCTTCATCTCCCGCTGGCAATAAGTGTAATCCTGGCTGTTCTTTTTGCCTTTATCGTAGGCGCGCTGCTTGAAAGGATCGCTATCTGGCCGCTAAAAAATGCAAATCAGGTTACACTTATTTTGATAACATTGGCAATCTCGCTGATACTTGAGGGTTCTGTAATGCTGATTTTGGGCAGAAATCCTTACGGCCTGCCGTATTTTACCGGCAGTAAAACCATATTTTTATTCGGAGCCGCAATATTTCCTCAATATATCTGGGTTATAGGTATTTCAGCTGTAACAGTAGTAGTAATGAACTATTTTTTTAATAAAACGGTAACAGGAAAAGCAATGAAAGCATGTTCGGATAATCCGACTTCAGCGTCTTTAATGGGAATTCCGGTTAAAAAAATGATTCTGCTCTCGTTTGCAATAAGTGCTTTGATAGGTGCAGTTGCAGGAGCAGCCATTACTCCATCGCTGCTTATGGAATACGATAGAGGGCCAATGCTTACAATCAAAGGATTTGCGGCTGCAATAATAGGCGGTCTTGGAAGCTTTGGCGGAGCCATCGTCGGAGGTCTTATTCTCGGTATCTCAGAATCACTGTTTGCAGGACTTATAAGCAGCGGATATAAGGATGCCGCATCGCTGGCAATATTGCTTTTGATACTGTTTATAAAGCCGAGCGGGATGTTCGGAAAGAAATGAAGATAGAAAGAACGGCAACAGCTGCTGCAATAATCCTTTTAGCTGTCTTTCCGGTAATTGCAGCATCAAGTGATAATACAAGCTACTATATAGATATAATGACAATGGTTGGAATTTATTCCATGATAACTGTCGGCCTAACGCTTCTTGTCGGCTATGCAGGCCAAATATCTCTTGGACACGCCGCATTTTTCGGTATTGGAGCGTACAGTTCAGGAGTATTGACAACGAAATTCGGAATAAATCCATGGGCTGCATTAGCTGCCGGAGCTGCGATTTCATCGACAATCGCCTATCTTATAGGACTTCCGTCACTTAAATTAAAAGGGCATTACCTTGCTATGGCAACCCTGGCTTTCGGCATAATTATCTATATCTTTTTCAAAGAGGCGGGCTATCTTACCGGCGGTCCATCGGGTTTAACGGATATTCCGGGAATTTCTATATTCGGATTCAGTTTCGACAGTGATCTAAAATATTATTTTCTTGTATATACGGTGCTTTTATTGGAAATTATCTATTCACGCAACATAATGAAATCGCGCGTTGGAAGAGCACTTAAAGCAATAAGGGATGATGAGGATGCTGCAAGTGCAACAGGTGTTGCAGTGTATCAATATAAGCTGAAGATATTTGTTCTGAGCGCATTGTTTGCATCTATCGCCGGTTCATTGTACGCTTATTATTTCAATTTTATCGATCCTTCATCATTTGGATTTTTCCCTTCGGTAAAGTTTTTGATTATGATTATCGTAGGAGGATTGGGAAGTTTGCCAGGCACACTTTTTGGAACTTGGTTTATAACATTTCTTGATTCGGAATGGCTCTCTTCTGTCGGAGATCTTACCACACTCGTTTACGGTATCATTCTCCTTCTGCTGCTTATGTTTCTCCCGAATGGAGTCGCAGGTGAATGTAGAAATCTAAAAATAAAAATCATTAAATGGAGTAATAAAAATAAATAAACCTATACTTGTTTTGGATAATATTTGGAAAAGTTTCGGCGGGATGATGTCGCTGAGCAATGTTTCTATGCATATTCCGGAAGGCAAAATAAAGGCTATAATAGGGCCTAACGGAGCAGGAAAAACTACACTGTTTAATGTGATAAGCGGAGCATTGTCCCCAAACAAAGGTAAGATAATCTTTGAAGATAAAATCATAAATGATTTGCCTTCATACAAAAGGACACAGCTCGGCATAGGAAGAACATTTCAAACGGTAAAACTTTTTAAGCAGATGAGTGTAAGGGAAAATGTGATGGTCGGCAGACATTGTAGAACAAAATCGGGATTTTTCAGCAGCGGATTCAGGCTTCCAAAAACTAAAATTGAAGAAAAAAAGATTGCCGAACGTGCCGATGCCGAACTTGATTTTGTAGGAGCGTATGAAACAAGAAGTCAGGCCGCAGGTTCTCTGCCTATAGGGCTGCAAAAGTCGGTTGAGGTGGCGCGTGCATTGGCGACAGATCCAAAACTTCTGCTTCTTGATGAACCTGCAGGGGGACTCAACGATAAAGAGACGGCCCATTTTTCCGAACTTATAAAAAAAATTCAGGAAAGAGAAATAACCATTATACTTGTTGAACACGATATGAAACTTGTTATGAATATATCCGATGAAATAGCAGTACTTAATTATGGGGAAAAAATAGCGGAAGGCATTCCGGAAATAATCAAAAATGATAAAAGGGTTATAGAGGCTTACCTTGGATAAGATATTAGATGTAAAAAATCTATCGGTCAATTATGGTGGAATATTGGCACTTAAAGGTGTCTCGCTGAGCATTATGAACGGAACCTTGGTCAGCATAATAGGAGCAAACGGAGCAGGGAAAAGCACTTTGATGAAAGCGATTTCCGGTTTGGTGAAATATCGCGGAACAATAAGCTACAACGGTAATGAGATCAAGCACCTGAATACAAGTTCGATTGTGAAAAGCGGAATTGTATCTATTCCTGAAGGCAGGCAACTTTTCAAGACTATGAGCGTAAAGGACAATATTATGCTTGGAGCATATTTACGATATCGCAGAAAAGATGAAGTGCAGGAGAGCTACAGGTGGGTATGCTCCCTTTTTCCTATAATAAACAGTCGATCGGAACAGATAGCAGGAACATTATCCGGAGGCGAACAGCAGATGATCGCCATAGCAAGAGGTTTGATGTCAAAACCGAAACTACTGTTGTTGGACGAGCCTTCTTTGGGACTTGCTCCACTTTTTATAAAAAGCCTGTTTCAAACGATAGAGCTTCTGAAATCGGAAGGTATCACTATTTTGCTTGTTGAGCAGAATGCAAAAATGGCACTTTCAATTGCAGATTATTGTTATCTTTTGACAACCGGCAATGTAACATTCGAGGGAAAGCCTTCTGAAATCATGAATAATGAAAAAATAAAAGAGGCATATTTGGGTTAAAAAACCGATAGAGCAAAGGACTTTCTAAAACAGATCTTGTAAAAAATGATTATGAGACCACTGCACAATAAGCAAATTCACAGCTTTTTATGAGGTTTTCTATAGACAAGGCAAACTTCTGAAGGACTAACGGGTTAATTCAAAGAAGTTTAACGAAGTATATGGGAAACCTCAT
>CAJVZA010000065.1 GCA_913009315.1 uncultured Hippea sp. | reverse complement strand
AAAAAATGAGAATATCAAATAACGAGAATATGAATTAACAGCAGCACTCTTAATAGACTGCAGAAAACATATTGCCCTTCAGGTCGATATTAATAATTTCGCTATCCGGAATATGTTCCGAGCGGTAGAATATATACTTGCGGGGCAGCACAAACAGCTGCCGCTTATTATCCCAGACGGCAAGCCTGCTCTTTATCGTCTTTCCATTGACAGTATAAATTTATCCGTTTGATGTGTATATTCCTAAAAATGAAGCCAGCCTGGATTCCAATTCTAAGATAATGAAATGAGACCACTGCACAATAAGCTATGAATGTTTATTGCACAGCAGTTTCATAATAGGTTGACGATGAATTATCCGTTTCCCAAACTGTAACACTGCTCACAAGATAATCGTTTTGAGAAGCCTCTTTTACTTTCTCATAAATCACCTTGCCGATTATTTCAGCAGATGGATTATGACCGCCAAAATCGCTTAGTTCGTTCAGAAATTTATGATCAAACAGATCGGTAACCTTTTTCAGATCATCTTTTAATCGTCCAAAATCTATTCCGAGATCAATTCCGTCCAACTTGTCCACTTTTATTGTCAGTTTTACTTTATAGTTGTGCCCATGAAGATTTTCGCATTTTCCATCATATTCAATCAGTCTGTGGGCCGCCTCAAAATATCCCAAAACAGAAAGTTCAAACATCTTGATCCAGCCTGTTTATCACAAGACCGGTTGGAACCTTGGGATAAAAAAATGTACTTTTTTGCGGCATGGTATAATTATTGTTAACCGCGTTTTCTATAATTTCATATTTTACAGGATGAAGTTTGATAAAAACCGAATTTTCTTCAATTTTTACATTTTTATCGTCGCCGTAATGTTCTATTTTTACACCTTTGTTTTTAAGCAAAAAACCTGCAATAAGCTTGTCAACAATAACCGTAGGAATCTTTTTTTCCACATCGCTAATGCCTAAATCATCCAGAAATTTTACTGCTTTATGCTTAGCGGTAACAGCATATGATCGTTTTCCGTCAGTTACAAGAAGAGCACTATGATTGTCATTAAAATGAATGGGTTCGGAAAAATCGAAAAACTCTGATAATACGGCTTTAAATTTGTTCAGATTGATACCGCTTATCATCCTATTTATTGAAAGCAGCGAAATGTTATTCCCTGACATATCAACCAGAAACATCAATATCCAATTATGTCCGTTGGCAATAGAAACGCCTTTTTGAGTCATAAACTTCTGATAGTTAAGTGCTGTTTCGTAACGGTGATGTCCGTCACCAATGATTACAGAATAATTTTTGAGAATATTCATACTTTGTTCAATTAGATCTGCATCCGAGAGAGAATAAAATCGGTGTCCTATTCCATCATCAGTACTGAATTCATCCAGTATAATAGAATTTTGTATGAGAGCATCAAAGTCAATGGCGGCATTTTTACTGCTTCTGTATAGTCCCAACACGGGACTTAGATTTGCGCTGCATGCCTTTATAAGATTCAGACGGTCGGCTTTAGGCGCAGAAAACGTCTTTTCATGGGGCATTATCACACCTTTTTTAAATTCCGAAAGCTTGAATATGGCGAGAATACCCTTCATCGATCTTACATTATCGTTAATTTTATAAAATGATTGATACGGATAAATTGACCGGTCGCTATCCTGCAAAAGAACTTTTTCATCAATCCATTTATGAAAAAGCTTGCCGGCGTTTTCATATCTGTTTTTCCCCTCAGGCAGAATGAGCCTGACAACATTATGGGGGGACTTGCTCTCAAGTTTCATTTTTAGGCTATAATCTATGGTATCATACGGCGGCGATACCATATTTTTTAAATCTGTTTTATATCTTATCGCCCTAAACGGTTTTATAATCATTTTTTAGTATTACCCTCGGTTTTACAATATAGTTTGGTATCAAAGTCTCATCGCTGGATTCATGCCACAAATCACCTGATATTTCCAATACTCTGGTCCAATCCGTATAACATTCCGCCAATATCGGTTTATTTATAAATTCGCTCATACCGTCGGGATTGCCCACAACAACCCTTTTTCCTGAATTTATCATATCTTTTATCTCAGAATAATCAACAACCCTCTGAGATTCTTCATATTCCAATTTTCCATTAATCATGGTAAGACCGGCTACACAAAACAGCTTGCCGCTAAGTCTTGCTGCAGGATAATAATGCTCGCCTTCGACGACTTTAAGTCTCAAAGAAATTAAAGGCAATGTAGATATTCCGGCAATTGCCTTGCCGAACGCTATCGCTTTGATAAGCGATAAACCAACGCGAAGAGCGGTAAGCTTTCCGGGTCCCGTGGCAACGATAAATCGATCGATCTGCGATATTTGCAATTTTTTATCTTTCAAAACCTCAATAAGATAGTCCATAAGATAGACGGAGAACTTGCCGTCAATTTTTTTTCTGTATGCACTTCGCTGTCCATTTTTTATAATCAGCAGAGAGACAAACGGGTCGGAAAAATCAGCAGCTATCAGCGTATGAGAATTTTTTATAAATTTATCTATATACATATCATATCACAGGGTATTTCGAGTCTAGAGTCCGTTTCGTCCCGTCCAAAACACAAATTGCAGCTAACAGTTGAGCTATTGCAGGGATTTGCAGCACGGATAAGACTGATTTGAAGTTTAAGATAATCGTTCATAAATTGACAGATGCACCCTATAGGTACAGAAGGAGTGCTTCTTTAAGTATACCGGCGGCAATTATCGCAGAACTGCCGGATATGTCCATAGAAGGCGCAAGTTCAACAATATCGAAACCTACAACATTCAGCGACCGGCAAATTATTAAAGCAGCCATAAGATCATTATAATTTATTCCCGCAGGCTCTGGAGTTCCGGTTCCCGGCAATACGGAAGGATCAAGAACATCAAGATCGAGAGTTATATAGACAGGTCTTTTGCCGATATTGTTCACTATTTTTGTTATACCTGACAAATCGAAAGGATAAAGCAATTCTTCTCTGCCGGGCAGTCCCCACTCCTCTTTTGCTCCCGATCTCTGGCCAATCTGATAAAGATTTTCCATTCCTATAATTTCAGACACTCTCCTCATAACGGTATCATGACTCAGCTTAATGCCGAGATAATTATCAGCCATATCAAGATGTGCATCAATATGTATAACCGCAATATCTTTATATCGCTTTTTAATTTCCGAAATAATAGGCAGGCTGATGAGATGCTCTCCGCCGAGAGAGATGATTCTTTTGTTACTTTTGATTATAGCTTCCGAAACTCTTGATATAATTTCAAGTGATTCCGGCACAGAAAAAGGAAGTTCCATATCGCCGATATCAGACAGCTTCAGATCCCTCAAATCCATATTCAGATGAGGACTGTATGTTTCAAGCAGATACGATGCCTCTCTTATCCTTTTTGGAGCAGATCCGGTGCCATGTCTCCCGCTTACCGTCAGATCCATAGGAAAACCTGCTATCGCCGCCTTTGATTTTTCATAATCGTAGTCGGCAGCCATAAAATGACTGTCGGTTCTGCTCAAATGTAGCATAAAGTTACAGCGGCAAAAACAGCAGCAAAATCTTTATCAACCGTCATCTGTCTGGAAATTGACTCCACATGATCCACATTCCATCCTCTGCCTCTTATTCCTTCCGTTGCCATTTTGACAGCACGTTTCTCAGCAAAATCCGCCGATTTATTCAAGCCGCTGTACTCCATAATCAATCCGGGCAGCGTTTTATCGGTTGGAAACGCTATGGCAATTGCCGCAGAAATAGTCTCGCCAATTCTATTTGATACTTGATACGCATACGCAACCGGAACAAGAGAGCCGTAAGAAATTTTATATGGTTCAATTTTTGCGGCAGAAGGCGGCAATATGCTGCTCATCCTGACCAAATTGAGATTTCCAAGACCGGAATCAAGAAGCGCAAAATCAAATGCATTTAACTCAGAGGAGCCTGAGCCAGCCCCGGAAACAATAAAGTACGCATTGGGAATTATATTATTTTTTGATATATTCATATAAATTTCCCTATATCGAGACTAAATTGCACATTTGTGAAAATTCATTTTGCTGAGATCGCCGCGTGCAATTTCTCTTATATCGGATTCCTCCGGAAGCAAAACTTCCTCAATATAATTGTTTGCTCTTTGGGGATCTACACCGCATCCGCAGGTAAAGAAATCTATAGAAGCAAAATTGTATTCCGGCCATGTATGTATTGCAAAATGAGATTCTGCTATAATTATTATCCCGCTAACACCGTAAGGTTCAAATGTTCTAAAAGTTGATGAAACAATTGTTGCACCAGATTTGCTTACCGCCATTTTAAGATATCTTTCCAGCAAAACCGGATCATTCAAAAGCGTGCTGCTGCAGCCATAATAATCAACTAAAAGATGTCGTCCTAAGCTTTTCAACCACATCTCCTCCTTTATGTATTCCTAAACTTCAGTGATATAGCAGATAGATTCGAAAATGTCAATATCATTCTCCGGTTTACCAGTATATCTACTTAATAAAACCGGCCAAATTTAGATCGTATTTTATCTAATATAAAGCCGGAAGCTACGATTCTTTTGACAGCATAACCTGCCATAATTGGTTTTCGCGAGCCTTGAATGATCCGGCAGAAGATAGAAGATAGTATGTCCACATTCTAAAAAACCTTTGGCCGTATCGATCTTTTATCCTGTCCCAATTTTTTACAAAATTATGATGCCAGCTCATCAATGTTTTGTAGTAGTGATGTCCGTAATTTTCCCAGTTTTCCATAATAAATAGGCCTTCCATTGATTCGCCTATCTGCTTTATCGATGGAAGCATACCGTTTGGAAAGATATATTTTTGAATCCACGGACTCGTGAATGTAGTTGAATAGTTGCTCCCAATTGTATGAAGCAGAAACAGTCCGTCATCAGCAAGCAGCTTGCGAACAACCTTCATAAATGTTCTATAATTTTTATATCCTACATGCTCAAACATTCCAACCGAAACCACACGGTCATATTTTCCTTTGATATTCCGGTAGTCATCAAAAATTATTTCTACCGGCAGCCCCTTGCACAGATCTTTAGCGAATTCAACCTGATTTTTAGAAACTGTAACACCCGTAACCTTAACGCCATAGTTTTCGGCTGCAAATTTTGCCAATCCGCCCCATCCGCAGCCTATATCGAGCAGTTTCATGCCTGGTTTCAGCTGAAGTTTGCCGCATGTAAGCGCAAGCTTCTTTTTCTGCGCTTCATCAAGAGAATCGGTATCCTTGAAGTATGCACAGCTGTAGCTCATAGAGCTGTCCAACATAAGGCTAAAGAGTTCATTATCAAGATCATAATGTCTTCTGCCGACGATAAACGCTCTATGCTTAGTTTGAAGATCAAACAGTCTGGTTTTTATGGCCAATACTATTACGGCAAGATTTTTTCTTATTTTTTCATCCAGACGAGCTCTTAGTATTCGATAAACAAGCTCATCGATGTGATCACACTCCCACCAGCCATTCATATACGATTCACCAAATCCAAGTTCACCCTTTGAAAATATAATGTTGTAAAATCGATCATCGGTTATCTGTATATCAAAACTATTTTTCCCGTTGATCGTTATGCCTGCTGATGATAAAAGTTTGCCAGCCAATTCTTTCGATTTTTCAAGACTCATTTTCACCTCCTGAAACCTTTCAAACAATTATGATGAAAGCAATGTCTACTTAATAATGTTAACCCATTTCAATGTTTTTACAACGTTTTTTTCTATGGAATAGTCTCTTGCTATTTCAGAGTTTGCTACTTGTTGTTTCGCCAAAAGATCATCATCTGTTAAAAACCTGTTTATCATAGATATTATTGAGAAATCTTGCGGATCATCCATAATAAATGGTTTTGTTAAAATTTCACTTGCACCATTTTGTCTGGTGGTAAATACTACATTTTCAAAGCTCATCGCTTCAAGAACTGAATTTGAAAATGGGTCGTAATGAGTTGGAAACAAAAACAGATCGCCGGCACTGTAAAAAAGATCAACATCTTTTCTGGTACCTGTAAAAATAACCCTTTTTTCAAGACCCAAGCTTTTGGATAATCTCATATATCTATCCATTCTTTTTTCGTTTCCAATTACAAAAGCTGTAAAATTATATTTTATTTTCGATAAAATAATCAGTAGTTCTTTGACACCTTTTCTTGCAAATCCGCTTCCGACAAAAAGTATCACCTTATTTTTAGCATCAAATTTAAACTCTTTTGAAAGTCTTTTTTTGGCATAAGGTAATTTTTCTTTTATGGGTATACCGTTGTAGATAACCTTAATTTTATCTGAATTTATATGATAGTATCGGATAATTTGTTCTTTTACCATTTTAGAGTTTGCAATGATAAGGCCGGCATTTTTAAAGCATCTTTTTTCAAGATAAAGGTATACAGGATGAAGCGGGTTTAAACTAAAACTTTTGGTTGTTAAATAGGCTCTGTGCACTCCGTCACCCGCCCGATAAATATCAGGACAGCTTATTCGATCAAGTGAAAAATAGAATCTATCGCCCTTATTGCTGCAAACCTGAATGTTAAAAAACAGCGCCTTTAGCCAGGAGGGCAGCCACTCCGGAGCATGCGAATGAATAATTTCGTATTTTATACCGTTTTTTTCAAGTTGATTACAAACTCTTTCAAGATATCGCTCAGCTCCACCAAAGGGTGTATAATTTTGGCGAACAAAAATTAATCTTTTTTCTGAAGCGCTATTGCCCATAAAATTCCCGTTAACAAACCGTTTTCATCATGGAATGTTGTATTGACAGCAGAAACCAATATATTTAGCAGATAAACAGCTAAAGCTATAACCGTTATATAGTTCTGTTTATCCTTTTTGAATTCTTTTATTAATGAAATTAACACAAAAAGAATAAATAACGAATAGCTTATCAATCCGAATATTCCCTTTTCCAGCAGAATCGTGATAAAGGTGTTATGAGAATGTGTTATCTGACGAAATGGAGTATTGGGAACATACACTCTCGGATCTATAAAATGTGAATTTCCGTTTCCTATACCGAAAAATATATTATGATGAAGCCATGCATCGATAGATGCCTGCCATAACTGTAGTCTATAAGAATGATTCATGCCTTCATAGATTTTTTGCAAAGTATAATGATTGAAATATATAGCAACAACTATTACTAATGCCGAAAGTACAACAATCAACAAGTCTTTTTTGCCTAAAGATCCGGAATTGTACAGAATCATCAACGCTATAAATGGAATGCTAAACATAATCGCTCTGCTTGCTGCTACGAAAATTGCATATAAAGAGATAAGAAAGATGACTGCAGAGAAAATTTTGATAAATCGATAATTTTTAGTAAACGATTCTTTTGCGGTAAATAGCGCCAAAGAAATTATCGAAATTATCCCGATATATATTGCAGTGTGGTTAAAATGTCCTATGGAATTCAATTTAAGACGAAGGGTAATTCCTTTAATAAGATCATATTCCGCCCATATATAAGTAATCAAGAAAGAAAAAAATAGAATAAGTGCAAAATTTATAATAACCTTTTTTTCAAATTTCATCTCTCTTATTATCAAAAAGATCGAAATGATTTTAAAGACATCAAGCATTCCATGAAATGCCTCAATTTTATCAAATGCAAACAAGATACTTACAGAGCTTGCCAATATATATCCTATGCCGAAGTATAAAATATAATCTTTCTGTTTAAATCCCTTTTTATATTTAAAAATATATATAAAACCGGATAACAGAAGAAATACTATAGATATCTGCTTTGCCGCTTCCGACAAAGGCAAAAAGAACGCTAAAATATATAAGAATAATATAAAACAGTTCTTTATATTACTTTGATCTAAAATTTTTGATAAATTCATCGTATTTTTTACTCCTGTTTTCATAACTGTATTTTGTCACACAGCGGTTCATTTTCAGTATTTGTTCGTTTAAATCTTTTGCATTGGCGGCGTATAAAATCTGTTGGGCAAAATTTTTCGGATTGTTATAAGACAAAAAAATTATATCTTTTTCGCACAAAATCGATGAAACAGAGGGATAATCAACTGCCACAATCGGTATTTTGGTAGCCATATATTCAAAAAGCTTCATTGGCGATGTTAAATATTTTGACTGAATATTATCGCCAAGCGGAAGCAGCAAAATATTTGAGCAATTAAGCACTCTCTCAACAATTTCACTATTTTTAACAAAACCTTTATAGTCAATTCTGCCTTTCAGATTATATTTTTTTGTTAGGTCATCTATATATTCTTTGCTTGACGGATCATTTTTTCCTCCTGCAATTCTCAAGGTAAAATATTCAGGAAGTAACCTAAGTGCCGCAAAAATAAGCTCTATATTTTTCCACCTATTGAATTGGCCTATATAAGTTAATATATAATTTTTGTACATTTCGGCTTTTTGAAACTTTTCAAATTCTACTCCATTAGGCAAAACGATATACCTAAAATCCGGTATTTCTTCAAACTCTTTCTTGTAAAATAGTATCTGGGACATATTTGTAAAGATAACACCGTCAAGTTTGTGCAGACTCTTATTAAATCGATCTTTTGAACTATTTTTAAAAAGATATATGAAGGATTCTTCATGCATCTCTTGAAAAATTATAAAATTCATAATCTTTTTAAGTAAAAAAGCCGTTCCTGTTTTCCTGTAATGTCTGGTTACAATTATTTTATCAACGTTAGATTTCAAAATAGCTGATAAAAACTTCAATTTAACCTTCAATTTATTGGTCTTAGAATAAAAAAGAGTAACGTTGGAGTAATCCCTGATAAAATTTAAGATATCATCTAAATCATCTTTGCGTTGATAAAAACCATAGAAGAATATTTTATGATTGTGTTTTGATAAATAGCAATAATCTTTAATCACCTGAAGGGTTTGCGCAGATGAAAAGGTAAGGTTCAACGGATGATAGTAGTAGATATTCAATCTGATATCCTGTTGATCTGCTGTATGATATTTTCAGGTAATATCTTCATCATAGCAGTGCTAATTTTTTTACCGTTTTTATAAATAATTTTATCTCCCGGGTACTGAATTATCACATGTTTGCCGTTACATTGAACCTCTCGAATATCTTTGTAGGTTGAATATTCCAAATCGTTATCCCACGGCCCCCAGATTACAGGATCGGTTGGTCCAAAAAGAGCGATAACCGGAATATTTAATGCTGCAGCCATATGCATTGGCGCAGTATCGACGCCTACAAACAGCTTTGCCATAGAAATCAATGCCGAAAGTTCTTTAAGTGTTAATTTGCCTGACAGATTCAGTGGCTCCGAATTACAATACGAAAGGATTTTTGAAATCCTGTCCAATTCATTTTGCTCCGGAGATGCTGTGACAACAACCCTATGCCCTTCTTTTTGTAAATAATCAATAACCATAGAAAATCTTTCATCATCCCAACATTTGAACATCCATCTTGAAACAGGATGAATAACAATAAAATCTGTTATTTTTTCACTTTTAAGAATATCTGAAGCTTTTTCATAATCCTGATTATTGAAATAAACCTTCACCTTTTTTTCTTTAGGCTTTAGATCAACTAACTTTAAAAATTCTAAATCGCGTTCAACAGCATGGATATGCGCCGTTTCTTTTATAGATGATCTGTATGGACGAAAAAGTTTCAGCAATGAATTTCTTGATTCGATACCTAATCTGATTTTTGAGCCGGATAATTTTGAGATAATTGCACCTCTGTCGCCCTCCGTAAGATTTATCATTAGATCATACTTATTTCTTATTATTTTTCTTATAAATTTATACTCATCAATGATGTGAAATAATATACCCTCATTTTTTATTCTTTTTCTATCATACGCAAATATTTTATTTACATCAGGATTTTGACTTATCATCTCTTTTGTATCTTCGTTTAAAGCAAAATCAATTTGAGCGTCGGGAAAATGAATTCTCAAATTTTTTATTAACGGCGTCGAAAGCAAAACATCGCCAATATGTCTAAACTTGATTAAAAGAATCCTCATCGTCAAATTAAATTTATCAATTGTTTAAGATTTTATCATACGAATGAAGTAATTTATTTGTCATAACAGCTTTAGAAAAGTTTCTAACTACATAGTCTCTTGCCCTATTGCTATAGGTCCGGCACAATTCTTTGTTTTTTATCAAATTTACTGCATTCACAGCTAACATATCGGGGTTTCCGGGTTCAATAAGCATGAAATTATTTTTATGCCACAAATCACCAATGCTTCCAACATCTGCAGCAATCACAGGCAATTCCATCATCAACGCCTGAAGAATTGCCTGAGGTACCCCTTCATTTGAATCAGAAGTAAGCATAAACAGATCAATCGCCGATAAAAATTTTGCCGGCTCGCTAACATATCCAATCATCCTAACCTGTTTCTGAAGATTTTTCAATTTTATGAGATTTTCTATATTTTTCTTTTGCGGTCCATCTCCTGCAATTAAAAAAACAACATTTGGATATTGTTTTGAAATAGCTTCTGCTGCAGTTACAAAGATATCATGTCTTTTAAATCTTCTAAGAACTGCCAAAATTCCAACAGCAAGTTGGTCACTTCTCACACCAAAAAGCTTTCTGTTTCCCTTTTTATCATATCTTGAAGGGTCAAAAACCTTTTCATCGACACCTGTCGGAATAGAAACGATCTTATCGGAATCTATTCGATTATATTTAATCATGCTATTTTTTACATATTCTCCTGTTGTAATTATTAGATCTGCCAGTTCATTGATAAAGTTCAACCTTGAGGAATTTATTCTATTTGACAGATGCCTTGTTCTTATAAATTTGACCCTGGCCAACTTTGCCGCAGCACCGCCCACCCAAGTATCTTTGCCGCTATGAGTATTTACTATATCGATTTTATGTTTTTTAATAATTTTTTTAAGTTTAAAAAATGTTTTAGGATCAAAACTTCCTTTAAAAGGTAGCGTAAAAACTTCTATATCATTTTCTAATGCTTTTTGTTTGATTATTGCATTTTCTCTACAGGCTAAAAACACTTCAACCCCTTCCTCTCTAAC
>CAJVZA010000064.1 GCA_913009315.1 uncultured Hippea sp. | reverse complement strand
GCTGAGATTGCTTCGCTTCGCTCGCAATGACGGAGGGGGAAAATGCTTACGATGACAGAGAGAAAATATCTATGGCAATGACTTTTTCCCTCTGTCACTGCGAGGCCGAAGGCCGCGGCAGTCTCATCGCAACGACAAATAGGAGTTTATCAACAGTCTCTTACTTGACAACCCTGAATTCCCGTCATATTATGAATGGGGATTCATTCATAATGAAAATTCGGATTTCGGATTTGCTGTAAAAAAAGCTATTTTATCGAGATCGGAAAAAAGAGAATGCTGAAACCGGTTGATAAGCAAACAAAACATTCCGTCAGCACTTCCGCAAAACAAATGAAAGGTATCCTAATGATATTCATAGGAGGCAAAAATGACATCCGATATGTTAATGACAGACAAAGATAAAATTCTTGTGGAAAAGGTGCGGAACTTTGTTTCTGCAATTCCAAAACAACTTCTCCTCGATATGGATGAAGATAAGGTTAAATATCCTAAAGAATTTCTGCAGGAAGCGGGCAGAAGAGATCTCCTGGGTCTGCGCTTTGATTCGAAATGGGGCGGAAAAGGAGCATCATGGAAATCGGAACTTCTTGCTCTGGAGGAGATTGGAGTATTGGGAACGTCATTAGGATGTCTGTATTCTCTTGTTTCGATTGTCGGAGAAGCAATACACAAGTTCGGCACAGACCGACAAAAAGAGAAATACTTAAAACCGATGATTCAAGGCAGAATAGGCGCAGCGGAAGGACTTACCGAACCTCGCGGAGGATCTGATTTTTTTGGCGCTACAACTACAGCCAAAAGAAAAGGTGATATCTTCTATCTTACAGGTCAAAAGCGTTTTGTTGTTGGAGCCGAGGGAGCCGATATAATCCTGGTTTATGCCAAAGTGGACGGAATAAGTGATCCCAAAAAAGCCATAACAGCTTTTTTGGTAGAACGCGGTCCGGGCGTCGAAGTGGAGCATCTCTACGGACTGATGGGTACACGCGGAGGAGGCACAGGAAGACTTGTTTTTAATAAAATGCCGGTTCCGGTCGAGAATGTACTTGGCGGGGAAGCCGGTATAGGAAACGGAGCTAAGGTATTTCATCAAATGATGATTCCCGAACGAATGACTTCCGCCGGAGCAGCTGTCGGTATGGGAAGGGCAGCCATTCAAATAGCAGCCGATTATGCAAACAAAAGAAAGGCATTCGGAAAAAAGATCAGATCGTATGAAGCGGTAAGTTTTAAAATAAGCGACAGCCTCACGTTTTTGGATGCTTCAAGAGGAATAAATTATATGGCCGGAAAGGCTGCAGATATGAACTTGCCGGGCGGAACGGTTAGAAGACTTGTTTCGGAAGCAAAAAAATTTTCAACCGATGCCGCATGGAAAGTGGTCAATAATGCTATGCAGATTATGGGAGGCATAGGTTACACAAATATATACCCGATTGAACGACTTCTCCGCGATACACGCCTGATAACCATTTGGACGGGAACCAATGAAATTATGGATTTGGTTATACAGCACGAATTCTACAAAGAATTTCTGTCCAATCCTCACAAAGGAAGAGATATTGAAAAAGACGCAGCAGGTGCCGAATTCAGCGATGAAAAGGTTTATGATGATTAAAAAACGTCTATGCAGGAATATATTTTTGCATTGTACGCCTTTTCATTTTGCTCAAAGCGACATCTGATGAGTAAGGTGAGCTTAAGGTCACCTTTAATAATTCTAAGCGTTCAGATTGAGAAAGCCCAAACCGGCCTGATCAAGGTATATAAAGGAGAAGAATTTGATGAAGTTCGGAATGATCGTTTATGAGTTGTTAGAGATGCCTTTAAGACGCAGATTGCTGAAAAAATTAATGCTTGAAAAAAAGGGGGGATAGATGTCTTCAATAAATGGTAAAACCGTTTTAATAACAGGCGGAGCGTCCGGTATCGGCAAACTAATGGGAGAAAAACTACTCAAGGCAGGCGCAAAGCAACTTGTTATATGGGATATAAATAAAGAGAATCTTGACAAAACAAGCTTCGAATTAAAGGCGGGAGGATTTACTGTTTTTCCGCATGTTGTAGATATTTCAGATACCGACAAAGTAATCGAATTGGCAAAGACGGTCAAAAAAGAGACAGGATCTGTTGATATATTAATAAACAACGCCGGGGTCGTAGCAGGAAAAAGGTTCGCAAATCTGTCTCATAAAGAAATAGATTTTGTAATGAATATCAACTCGCTTGCAATGATGCATATAACACTTGAATTTCTTTCGGATATGATTAAAAAAGGGAACGCTCATATAGTTAATATATCATCTGCTGCCGGATATGTGGCAAATCCAAAAATGTCTGTTTATGCTGCAAGCAAATGGGCTGCACTTGGATGGTCTGAATCGCTTCGCATAGAGCTTGAAGAACTTCATAAAGATCTTCATGTTACGACCGTTACCCCGTTTTACATAAATACCGGAATGTTTGAAGGCGTTAAATCCAATCCGTTTCTGCCGATATTAGACTCCGATAAGATAACCGATGTCATAATCGAAGCAATCAAAAATAACAAGTTGTTCGTCAGAGAGCCGCTGCTTGTAAAAACGGTGCCGTTCGTTAAAGGAATTCTTCCGACTCGCGTCTTTGACTGGTTTGCAGGAAGAATATTAGGTATTTATAAAAGTATGGATAATTTTGTGGGACATGAGGGCAAAAATCATGGAAAAGATTAACGAAATATTTGAAAATCAGAGACAATTTTTTCTAAAGGACAAAACGAGAGAGATAAATTTCAGAAAAAAACAGCTTATCAAACTATTGAATCTGTTAAAAAAAAATGAAGACAAACTCTATGAAGCAATCTATGCCGATTTTCGGAAATCGTCATTTGAGACATACGCCACAGAATTGGCGTTGATCTATCATGAGATAAAGCTTGCTATAAAAAAACTGAAAAAGTGGACGAAAATCAGACGCGTAAGAACAAATTTGGCAAATCTGCCTGCAAAAAGTTATATAATGGCCGAGCCTTATGGAAATTCCCTGATAATAGGAGCATGGAACTACCCTTACCTGCTTTCCCTGCATCCGGTTGTATCGGCAATTGCCGCCGGCAACACGGTAATTCTAAAACCAAGTGAACTGTCCGAAAACAGCTCAAAGATCATGGCTGAGTTAGTTAATAACAGCTTCGATAAGGAATTTTTCTTTGTTCAGGAAGGTGATGCAAAAACAGCCGGGGCACTGCTCAATCTCCCGTTTGACAAACTGTTTTTTACCGGCGGAACTGTCGTGGGAAAGATTGTTATGAGATCGGCCGCAGAACATCTATCTTCAGTTACGCTTGAGCTTGGAGGAAAAAGTCCGGCAATTATTATGAAAGATGCAAATCTGAAGATGGCGGCAAAAAGGATAGCATGGGCAAAATTTTTGAATGCGGGACAAACATGCATAGCCCCCGATTATCTGTTAGTTCATAAAGATATCAAAGAACCGCTGCTGAACCAGATTGTCAAAAACATAATCGGAAATCAGGGCAAAGATCCAAAAGAAAGTGATGCTTATACAAGAATCATCAATCAAAAACATTTTGATAGGATAGTCTCCTTGATTGACGTAAAAAAACTGTTTTACGGCGGCATTACGGACAAAAAAGAGAATTACATCTCTCCGACAATATTAAACAATGTTTCATTTGACGACAAGGTTATGCAGGAGGAAATTTTCGGTCCCATTTTGCCTGTAATTGAGTTTGAAGATATTAATCGGATAATTGAGGTTATTAGAAAAAGACCGAAACCGCTGGCATTGTATCTTTTTACAGGCAGCGGCAAACTAAAAAATGAGGTACTAAAACGAATATCTTTCGGCGGCGGTTCAATTAACGATGCGGTTGCGTATATATCAAATTCTAATCTTCCTTTTGGGGGAATAGGCAGCAGCGGCATTGGGACATATCACGGAAAACATGGTTTCGACGCTTTTACCCATTACAAAGGCATACTTTTTAAGGCAAACTGGTTTGAACCGTTCATTAAATATCCGCCATACTCGAATTTTAAAAAGAGACTGATCGGCCTGTTTTTGGAATAAAAAAGAATAAATTCAAATGTCGGTTTTTGAAGAAGCAAGATATGGCCCGATTATTTATGTTAAATTAGGCATATCACCTGCAATAAATGCATCGGTACATCTATTTTTTATCAACAATATAATCATTGATTCGGCGCAGAACAATCAAAGAAAACAGATAGAGTTTCTTGTAGAGAAACAGAAAACAAAATATTGTCTGTTGACGCACTACCATGAAGATCATTCCGGCAATGCCGGACTGCTTCAAAAGACAAAACACGTAACAGTTTTTGCTCACAAAAATTCAGTAAATTATTTACAAGACGGCTATAGATTGTTACCTTATGAAAAGCTTATGTGGGGAACGCCTAAACTATTTACACCAAATTATACCTATAATCAACTTATAGATATTGATAAACTAAAATTTCAGATAATCGATA
The DNA here is from genome assembly GCA_913009315.1 of uncultured Hippea sp. Lineage (GTDB taxonomy): Bacteria > Campylobacterota_A > Desulfurellia > JAADFJ01 > JAADFJ01 > JAADFJ01. The sequence goes on along the minus strand of CAJVZA010000064.1, from coordinate 6,802 downwards.
CGCCCGGACACTCGCGCGATTCAGTATGCATCTTAGAGCTGAACAACGGATGGATTTTTACAGGTGATTTAATTATTTCAGCAAAGCCGAAATATTTAAAAAAAGGTGAAAAATTCAATCTGCAGATAAAAAGCCTCAAAAAATTGCTCAAATTAGATTTTAAAACGATCTTCTGCGCTCACAGAGGCGTCATATCGGAAAATCCCTACGAGCTCATTAAAAATAAGATAGAATACATGGAAACATTGAGATATAATACAATCAAACTATATAAAAACGGCTATTCTGCAAAACAGATCAGAAACAGGTTGCTGGGAAAGGATAGCATAATGGCGGCTGTTACATTTTATGATTTTTCCAAACTAAACCTAATAAAGGAGGTGATAAAAGAAAATTACAAATAAAAAAGGTTTATTATAACGAAAAATTTCTTGACAATAAAAAAATCGGGAATAAAATGAATGAATATCCATTCATTTATGAGGAGATAAATTGGGAAAAGATATTAATAAAAAGAAAAGAATTTTAGAAGCTGCAACAACGGTTATTGCACAAAAAGGATATCATAGCACAAAGGTTTCCGATATTGCAAAGCTTGCAGAAGTTGCTGACGGTACAATTTATCTCTACTTCAAAAACAAGGATAATATTCTTTTAACCATTCTTTCAGATGCTCTCAGGGATTTGAATAAAAAGCTTATCTATCAGCTCAACAATATTAACAGTGTTGAAAACAAGATAAAAAAAATCATAGACAATCATTTGAAGTTTATTTCACAAAACAACTCTATGGCCCAGGTTCTTCAGATAGAGTTAAGAAGCTGCAGTACATTTATGAGAGGCGGCATGTTTCCGGAACTGAGAAACTATCTTAAAATCATAGAAGAGGTAATTTCTTATGGTATAAGAATCGGACAGATTAAGAAAGATATTGATGTAAAAATAGCTGCAAAATCGCTTTTTGGGATGCTTGATGAGCTTTCGACAATATGGATCTTAAGAAAAAAGCATGCGATAAATAAGATGGCAAAAACGGTGTTTGAGATATTTTGCCGGGGAACAATAAAGAACACCTCTATCAATCCATGAACAATTATCCTGAGCAAATCCAGGTAACAGCTCTGCTGCTGCCTGCAATTTGCGTCTTGATGAGATGGATTCGAACTCTCACGCCGGGAATAAATAGAGGTGTCTCAAAATAATTATGCTTAATTGGGAGGTAGAATGATTATTAAAAAGGCTGCTGTTATAGGAGCAGGAACTATGGGGGCTGCCATTGCGGCACATTTTGCTAACTGCGGAATAGAAACTCTTCTGCTTGACATCGTTCCTTCAAAGCTTACGGAAAAAGAGAAAAGGCAGGGCAAAAGTTTGAACGACAAAGAGGTAAGAAACAGATTCGCTTCAACGGGTCTAAAAAAAGCAAAGAAAAGCAGGCCGGCAAGTTTTTACAGGTCTGATTTTGCTTCACTTATCGAAATAGGCAATCTTAGTGATGATATGGAAAAACTTAAAGATGCAGACTGGATTGTAGAGGCTGTAGTAGAGGATATGAAAATTAAACATTCTTTGCTTTCAAAGATAGATTCCTTCCGCAAAAAAGGATCGATAGTTTCCACAAATACATCAGGGCTTTCAATAAACGATATGGCAAAAGACGTATCGGATGATATGAAATCCCATTTTATCGGTACGCACTTTTTTAATCCGCCGAGATATTTGAAACTGGTGGAGCTGATTCCATCTTCATTTACCGATAAACAGTTGACAGGCGATATTGAAAAATTTATAGAAGATCGTCTCGGAAAGGCGTGCGTAATATGCAGAGATACTCCAAATTTTATTGCCAACAGAATCGGTATTTATGCGGCCATGAAAACTTATGAGCTTGCGAAACAGTATGGTTTGTCGGTTGACGAGGTAGACAGCCTTACCGGTAAACTTTTGGCCAGACCCAAAACCGCCACCTTCCGATTGGCCGATATGGTTGGAATAGATGTAATCTATCATGTTTCAAAAAATGTTTATGAAAATATAAAGGACGATCCCTATAACGCCGTTTTTAATCCCGAACCGATTGAATCTATGCTCAAAAACGGAATGCTTGGAGACAAGACGAAACAGGGTTTTTATAAAAAGACTATTGTTAACGGCAAAAAGGCAAGGCTGGTTCTCGACCTTGAATCAGGTGAATACAGAAAACCGGAAGGAAAGAAATTTAAAGCAATCGAAAATGCCAAGTCAATAGGATCACTTAAAGGTACCCTAAAGGCAATCTTTGCGCTGAAAGATGATGTAAGCAGATTTGTCTGGGATGCCTTTTCATATCCGATTCTGTATGCAATGACGGTAGGACCGGAAATCGCCGACAATCTTTATGAAATTGATAATGCAATCAAATGGGGATTCAATTGGAAATACGGACCGTTTGAATTGGCCGATAAGATAGGAACAAAAACAGTTGTGGAACGATTGAAAAAAGAGGGTGCCGAAATTCCGGAATGGGTAAACAAAATGCTTCAAAACAATGAAACATTTTACAAGCAAAGCTCCTTTTATGACTGGGTAAGCGGTTCATATAAAGAGATCAAACAGAATGAGAAGATTATCAGACTTAATACGCTTAAAAAAGAAAAAACCATAATGAAAAACCAGGAAGCCTCACTTTTAGATCTTGGTAATGGAATAGCCTGCCTTGAGTTTCATACCAAAATGAATGCCATCGGCCCCGGTATAGTTGATATGACAAAAAAAGCACTCGGCGAGGTTGACAAGAACTATAAAGCACTTGTCATTGCAAATGACGGCAGTACATTTTCAGCAGGAGCAAATCTTGCTTTCATACTTATGTCTATTCAGAACGACGAGTTTGATGAAATTGATTGGGCGGTAAAAGAATTTCAGGGTATGACAATGTCGCTGAAAAAATTCAGAAAGCCGGTTGTGGCAGCACCTCATGGCATAGCCATTGGAGGAGGATGCGAAATATGTCTTCATTCGACAAATGTAATAGCAGCGGCGGAAACCTATATGGGACTCGTCGAAGTGGGAGTGGGAGTGATTCCTGCAGGCGGCGGAACAAAAGAGCTGCTTATGAGAATAATGCAAAGCGTGCCTAAAAATCTGCCTAAAGGCATTGATGTCGATCTGAATCCATTTATAGCAAAGGTATTTGAAACAATAGCTATGGCACATGTGTCAACAAGCGCATTTGAGGCAAAACCGCTCGGATTTCTGAAGGAATCGGACGAGATTGTCATCAACGGTGATTATCTAATTTCAGAAGCCAAAAAACTGGCGCTATACCTTGCCGATTCAGGTAGTTTCGAGCCGGAAGAAACCCATGTTACAGTTACCGGACGAACCGGCAAAGCGTTTATATCGATGCTTCTCTATAATATGCAGAAAGGCGGATATATAAGCATACATGATGCAAAGGTAGGAGAGAAATTAGCGGATGTAATAACAGGAGGAGATGTTCCTTTTGGAGCCGTCATCCCGGAACAACAGCTTTTGGATCTTGAAAGAGAGGCGTTCTTGTCCTTGTGCGGTGAGAAAAAGACAGAAGAAAGAATGGCTTATATGCTCACTCGCGGCAAACCTCTAAGGAATTAAAGGAGATCAATATGAAAGAAGCAGTGATAGTAACAGCATTAAGAACAGCGGTGGGAAAAGCTCCGAGAGGAAGCCTGAAAAATACACGTCCCGATGAGCTTGCATCAGCGGTAATCAAAGAGGTTGTAAAAAGAAGCGGAATAGATCCCGAAATTATCGATGATGTGATTTTCGGCTGCGCATTTCCGGAAGGCGTAAGCGGTATGAATATGGCAAGAATAGCAGTTCTGAAGGCCGGCCTGCCGACATCGGTCCCTGCTATGACATTGAATCGATTTTGCTCATCAGGCATTCAGTCTATTGCGGTAGCAGCTGAAAAGATTATGGCAGGCTTTGCCGATTGCGTAATAGCAGGCGGAGCTGAATCTATGAGCATGATACCTATGGGAGGCGTAAAAACAGCTCCCGATCCATATCTTATGAAAAATCATCCGGGAGTCTATCTTTCTATGGGCCTGACTGCCGAAGAAATTGCATCGCGCTACAAAATAAGCAGACAGGAACAGGACAAATTTGCCTGTGAATCGCAGATGAAGGCAGCTAAGGCGTTAAAAGAAAATAGATTTGCCGAGGAAATTATCCCGATTAAAACAACCGTAATAGATAAAAATCAACAGATTCAGGAGATAGTTTTTAATATCGATGAGGGTGTAAGACCTGAAACAACGATAGAGGGTCTGTCGAAACTTAAACCGGCGTTCAAGGTCGGCGGCACTGTAACTGCAGGCAACTCGAGCCAAACTTCGGATGCGGCGGCAGCTGTTCTTGTTATGTCAGGTGAACTTGCCTCAAAACTCGGTTTTGAGCCGCTTGGAATTTTTAGAGCCTTTGCCGTGGGCGGCGTCGATCCTGAGGTTATGGGTCTTGGGCCGACGGTAGCTATACCGAAAGCATTAAAGATTGCCGGACTAAAACTTGAGGATATAGATCTTATCGAACTCAACGAAGCGTTTGCCGTTCAGGTAATTGCCGATTTGAAAATTCTCAAGGCAGAAGAATTAATGGATCGTATCAATGTGAAAGGAGGCGCGATAGCGCTTGGTCATCCGCTTGGAGCAACCGGTTCAAAACTGACAGCCACTCTTTTGCATGAAATGAAGAATCGCAAATCAAAATACGGCATGGTAACAATGTGTATCGGCGGCGGAATGGGTGCAGCCGGAATTTATGAAAGGGCATAGAATCAAGGACAATGAGTCATGTGTTTAGTAAATTATAAATTGACGAAATTACGAATATCTCTATTGCTAAACCGCTATCTATTAAAAATATAAAAAAAGGAGGAGGTATGAAAGATACCGACGGAGGAGCATTTTTAATTGGAACTGCCGATGCCGATTCAGTTTTTATTGCTGAGGAGTTCAACGAGGAACAAAAACTGTTCGCACAATCGGCAGAAGATTTTATCAGACAGAGGGTAATGCCGGTTGCCGATAAACTTGAAGCAAAAGACTATGATCTGCATCTTAAACTTTTTAGGGAATTAGGTGAACTTGACCTGTTAAAAGGTGATATTCCCGAAATTTACGGCGGACTTAATCTTGACAAAATAAGTACGGCGCTCATTAACGAAAAGTTGGCAGGAAACGGTTCATTCGCAACAACAGTTGCCGATCAAACAGGCATAGGAAGCCTTCCGATACTATACTTCGGTACTGAGGAACAAAAGAAAAAATATCTGCCTAAGCTTGCCTCCGGAGAACATGTCGGCGCCTACGCGTTAACCGAAACGGAATCGGGTTCGGATGCAATGAGCTTGAAAACCACCGCTAAGCCGTCCGATGACGGAAAATATTGGGTACTCAACGGTTCCAAGCAATTTATTACAAATGCGGCATTTTTTGATGTTATGACCGTTTATGCAAGAACAGAAAACGGAATAAGCGCATTTATTGTTGAAAAAGACGCACCCGGAATGTCGATCGGACAGGAAGAGCATAAGATGGGCATAAGAGGTTCGTCAACCTGCTCCATCTTTTTTGATGACTGCAGGATACCAAAAGAAAATCTGTTGGGAGAAAAGGATAAAGGCCACCTCATAGCGTTTAACATACTCAATATAGGACGCTATAAGCTCGGGGTGGCATCACTTGGTGCGGCCAAATATATTATTGAAGAAGCTATAAAGTACGCAAAAGAGCGTGTGCAGTTTGGTCAGCCGATAGCAAATTTTGGAATGATAAAAGAAAAACTCGCCGATATGGCAATCGGTATCTGGTCTCTTGAAGGAATGGCCTATAGAAATGCCGGACTGCTTGAGAATGCTCTGCATCCGCTTGATCCGGAATCACCTGATTTCAGCAAAAATGCCCTGAAGCAGATTGCCGGTTATGCCGTCGAATGTTCGATAACCAAGGTATATGGTTCCGAAATACTTTGGGGCATAGCTGATGAAACCGTTCAGATTTTTGGAGGATATGGTTTTGTCGAAGATTATCCTGCTGAAAGATTTCTCAGAGACAGCAGAATAAACAGAATTTTTGAGGGCACAAATGAGATAAACAGGCTTTTGATTCCTGCCATGATTATGAAAAAAGCGATGAAAGGCGAGCTCCCGTTGATAGAGGAAGCCGCAAAGATTTCAAATGAGATTGTTTCAATAATGCCAAGGACTTTGCTTGAAGAAGGCGACCTTGCTGTCGAAAAGCTTGCGGTTGATATGTCAAGAAAAATTATGTTGGCGGTTTTAGGTTTGGTTGTAAAAAAATATGGAGAAAAGCTGAAAGACGAGGAAGAGCTGCTCGGAAGACTGGCAGATATTGTGATTGCTCTTTATACAGCCGAAACAGCGGTTATAAGAGCGCAGAAGCTTGCCGGTTCAAAAAAAGCCGATTGGGCGCTGATTCTTGCTCAGCTTAGTGTGGCAGAACTATTTAGTACTATTTATAAGAAGGCTCAGGAAATTGCTGCCGTTGCCGCCGCAGGAGATATGCAGAAAATAACGGTATCCGCATTCAGAAAGCTGTATAGATGGTACCAATTGCCTGATCTTGTATCACTTAAAAGAAAGATTGCAGACGAATTAATCAAACAATCAAAATACTGTTTTTAAAAACAATTATGAGACCACTGCACAGTAAGCAGATTCACAGCTTTTTATGAGGTTTTCTATAGACAAGGCAAACTTCTGAAGGACTAACGGGTTAATTCAAAGAAGTTTAACGAAGTATATGGGAAACCTCATAAA
>CAJVZA010000063.1 GCA_913009315.1 uncultured Hippea sp. | reverse complement strand
CTCATAAAAAGCTGTGAATCTGCTTATTGTGCAGTGGTCTCATTGTGTTATTGCATCATCGGATGAATTTTACCTTCAGACATTTTTTTGAAAAAAAAATCGAAGAAAAATTTAAAAGATCTTTATAAGAATGCGGCAGGTGGAAGAATTTCATGTGTTGAAAAGGCGACAGAGCCTGAAGTAATGCAGGAAAGAATGATTTAATAAAGAAAATTGAGGCATCAAAATTTAGGGTATCTCTATTAATTCCAAGTGTTTTAAATTGAGAGTCTAAATCCGCCTGCCTGTGCGTTGCACGCAGACAGGTCTTATCAAGGCACAAATTGCAGATAATAGGGTAGAGCTATTGCCGGGGTTTGCAACGTAGAGGAGATTAATTTGGAGCTCAGGATGATCGTTCATGGATTAACAGAGGTGCCCTAAATATGATCGGTATCGGAATTCAAGGATAAAGAAATATTATTATGTTCAAAATGATATTGACTGAAATCGAAGATGGTTTATTATTAATAATAGGATGGTTCGAGCAGTCGCCTCAGATGAGGAGGAAAGTCCGGACTCCCGAAGGGAAAGCGCTGGGTAACTCCCAGGAAGATACCGCCAAAGCGGTCTCTTACGGAAAGTGCAACAGAAAATATACCGCCTGCAAAGTAGGTAAGGGTGAAAAGGCGAGGCAAGAGCTCACCGGATAAGGAATAATCTTTATGCTTTGTAAACCCCGCTTGGAGCAAGACGAAATAGGGAAATAGTGGTATCCCCTTCTGCCGATTATTTCCGGGTGCGTCGCTTGAGGTTGTCGGAAACGGTAACCCTAGATAAATGACTGCTGCCGTAACAGGTACAGAATCCGGCTTATAGAACCATCCTGAAGGCAGCGTGGAGTTGCAAATAATTTATGAAAAGACTGATTCCCTATTTACTTTCATTTTCTATGCATTTATTGATACTTGTGCTCCTTGTCATGCTTGTAAAAAAGACAAATGATAAGCATCATTTAACAGCCAGCAAGCCTATAATTGTTGATGTAGTAACAGCAGCAGCTAAAGACAAAGATACAATTGTCAGTCGCAATGTAGTAAAAAATCTTAAAAAGGTATCCACTCAGAACAGACTTTCGGCCGGACCATTGACGGCAAAAAAAAGATATAAAACCGTGCAGCCGAAAGGTTATGATATTACCCGTAGAAATACCAGAAAAAAGAGCCCTGGCTTGTTAAATAGTAAAATAAGTTATGTTGCAGCATTACAAAAAAAGAAGCCGCAAATTTATGTAAATAAAAGAAAAAAAAGTAAAAAAGCCGAAACAATTCATGTTGCTTCAATAAACCACAACTCAATTTTGAATACATCCGCAAAACATCAATTAAAATCTAAACCGCTATATCCTGCCGCCGCTGTCGCAAGAGGGGTCAAAACAGGCTCCGGAAGTTTTAAAAGAGAGGCTGTGGTATCAATAGCTACCAAAGATTATAGATATGCATCATATATGGCTCATATTAAGCGGCAGGTTGAATCGGTTTGGATATACCCCGAAGAGGCGATTGAAAAAGGTGAGTCAGGCGTTCTGTTTCTGTTTTTTGTTATAAATCAAAACGGATCATTGAAAAATATAAAACTTATAAATTCTTCAGGACACGAAATCCTTGATAATGCCGCTATTAATGCATTGAAAGATGCCGCTCCTTTTCCCGTTCTTCCTAAAAGACTTAATATAGACAGACTTAAGGTTTACGCTTCCTTTCAATATAATATTTTTTTTGATACTAATATAAATTGAAACCTTGACATATATCGACTAAAGCTTATATTTTGATCCAAATTAAAACAGGAGGTGCGATATGGCATTAGTAGAATGGAGACCGTTTGAGGAAATTGGCACTCTTCACGACAAAATCAACAAACTGTTTGATAATGTATCGGGAAAAGAGGCCAAGGATGAGAGTTCTTTTTTGCCGGCTGTTGATATCTATGCCGAGGGCAACAATTTGGTTATCGAAGCTGAGATTCCGGGTATTGACAAAAAGGATATTGATCTAAAAGTTGAAGATAATGTTCTTACTATAAGAGGCAAAAAGGAGTTCAAAAAGGAGGAGAAGGGAGACAATTATTACAGAGTTGAGCGGTCATACGGTTCATTTGTAAGATCTTTCATGATTCCTGACAACATAGACAAAGAGAACATCAAGGCGGAATACAAGAAAGGTGTGCTCAAGCTGATCTTGCCCAGAAAACCTGAAGCTCAGTCTAAGAGTATCCCCATAGAGGTTCAATAAAAAACAGAGTCGGAGGCAGGCGCAGTCTTGCCTCCGACTTATGAGGAAAACTTATGAATTTTGAAAATTTTACCGTAAAGTCCAAAGAAGCTATAAAAGCTTCCGAATCGTTGGCGTCTCAAAAAGGACATCAGGAAGTTAATATCTATCATCTTCTGCATGCTCTTCTGAGCGATCGGTCCGGCCTTATCCTTTCATTGATTCAGAAAATAGGAACTAAACCTGATATGATCTTAAACAAGATTGAGGATGTTTTGGAGAGACTGCCGAAGGTGAGCGGTGCTGCACAATATATTTCGACTGATTTGAAAAAGGTGTTTGATCAATCTGAAAAAATTGCTAAAAGAATGAAGGATGAATACATAAGCGTTGAACATCTTTTTTTGGCTCTGCTTGAAAACAATGAAATAGCGGGACTACTGAGCAATTTTGGCATCAACAGTAATGTGACCATCGATGCACTAAAAGAGTTGCGGGGAGATGCTCAGGTTACAGATGAAAGACCCGAAGACAAATATCAGGCATTGAAACGATATGGTAATGATATAACTGCTCTTGCCGGAGAAGGAAAACTCGATCCGGTAATCGGCAGAGATGATGAAATAAGAAGAACGATACAGATACTTTCAAGAAGAACGAAAAATAATCCGGTTCTGATAGGTGAACCGGGTGTAGGCAAAACTGCCATAGCTGATGGTCTGGCCATTAGAATTGCCTCAGGAGATGTTCCCGAAAGCATTAAAGAGAAAAAAGTTATTGCTCTTGATATGGGCAGTCTGATTGCCGGTGCAAAATACAGAGGTGAATTTGAGGATCGCCTTAAGGCTGTTATGAAAGAGGTGATTTCTTCCGATGGAAGAATTATTTTATTTATTGACGAACTTCATACGGTAGTGGGTGCAGGCTCTGCTGAGGGTTCCGTAGATGCCTCAAACATGCTTAAACCGGCTTTGGCAAGAGGAGAACTTCGCTGTATAGGAGCAACTACGCTCAATGAATATAGGAAATATATAGAAAAAGATCCGGCTCTTCAGAGAAGATTTCAACCTGTCATGATTAATGAACCTTCTGTGTCCGGTACGATAAGCATACTCAGAGGATTGAAAGAAAAATATGAGGTATATCACGGAGTCAGAATATCCGACCCGGCTATAATTGCAGCAGCTAATTTATCATACAGATATATTTCAGATCGATTTTTGCCGGATAAGGCTATTGATTTGATTGATGAAGCGGCTTCGCAGCTTAAAGTTGAGGTCGAAAGCCAACCGCAGCTGCTGGATGATATAAAAAGAAAAATTATACAGCTCAAAATTGAAGAAGTAGCCTTAAAAAAGGATTTAGATCAATCAAGCAGGGAAAGATTGCGTAAAATCGGAGATCAGCTTAAAGATCTTTACGGAAAGGAAAAGGAACTCGAAGCGCAGTGGAAACTTGAAAAATCTCTGATAAATGAATCCGGAGCCCTTAAAAATCAGATTGATGAAATAAAAACAGAGATCGAGCTTGCCAAACGCAAAGGAGATTTTGAGACAGCAAGTAAACTGAAATACGGGAAACTTCCTGAGATAACAGAGAAGTTAAATAAAATGCACAAAAGACTTTCGGAAATACCGGAAGAGAACAGGCTTCTGAAGTTAGAGGTGACAGATAGCGAAATTGCAAAAATTGTTTCAAAATGGACTGGTGTTCCGGTCGGCAGAATGCTTGAATCTCAAAAAGAGAAACTTTTAAAAATGGAAGAGCGAATCAAAAGTCGTGTTATCGGACAGGATGAAGCTATTATAGCCGTTTCCAATGCAATAAGACGTTCAAGATCCGGATTATCCGATCCAAGCAGACCTATCGGCTCATTTTTATTTTTAGGCCCTACGGGAGTCGGCAAAACAGAACTGGCAAAAGCGCTTGCTGAGTTTCTATTTGATGATGAAAAATCGATTATACGGATAGATATGAGTGAGTATATGGAGAAATTTTCTGTTTCAAGGCTTACCGGAGCTCCTCCCGGATATGTTGGATATGAAGAAGGCGGGCAGCTTACCGAAGCTGTTAGAAGAAAACCGTATTCTGTAGTTCTTTTAGATGAGATAGAAAAAGCGCATCCCGATGTATTCAATATTTTACTTCAGATATTGGATGACGGCAGATTAACCGATTCAAAAGGTGTAACTGTAGACTTTAGAAACTGCGTAATAATAATGACAAGTAATTTTGCAAGTGATATAATGCTCAGCTCTATAGATTCAAATATAGAATTTAGCTTGGTTGCCGAAAAGGTGAAGAATGAACTGAAAAAACAACTCAAACCTGAGTTTATAAACAGAATAGATGAGATAATTGTTTTTCATCCGCTGACAAATGAAATGCTTGAAAAAATCCTGGATATTATGCTTTCTGAAACTGCCGAAAAGCTAAACAAACGAGGCATAAAGATAAATATCGGCGATGATGTGAAACGGTTTCTTGTTATGCGCGGGTTTGATCCTCAATTTGGAGCGAGGCCGCTGCGCAGGGTTATTCAAAATCTTGTCGAAAACGAACTCGCAAAAGCACTGCTTGCCGGAAACTTTACAAAGGGCGACACGATCACAGCTTCCATAGATAATGATAAAATAGTGTTTGAAAAAGATTAGTCGGTTTCCGGCTCAATCTTTAAATGGTTCGTCTTGTCGGTAGAGCAAAAGGGTATGTTGCGTATGATAAAATGTTTGACAGTGAAGATGAAATAGATCTTTTTGAGACATGGCAGGTTAAGATGATTGTTTGCGGATTAATAGAAGTGCCTTTTAGTATCGTTTTTCGATATTTATTTGATTTGCAAGCGGTTTGCCGGCATATAGATTTGTAATATTTTCAAGTGCCTCACGATAACAGTCTCTCATTCCTTCATAGGTAAGTCCGCCGCAGTGAGGTGAGATAATCACATTGTTAAGCGTATGAAATGGAAATTTAGACGGCAGACAAGCCTGATCTTCCGATGCGGGATAGTTATACCATACATCAATACCTGCTCCTTTTAAATGACCATCTTTAAGCGCATAATAAAGAGCTTTTTCATCGACAATAGGTCCGCGTGCAATATTTATTAGAATTTTGTCTTTCATTTTGTCTAATTTATCTTTATCTATCATGCCGCGGGTTTGGTGTGTCAGAGGAACAGCGACAAAGATAAAATCAGAAATCTCAATCAATTGATCAAGCTCATCGGTTGCAAACAGTTTGTCTATAATATTCAGATACTGTTTTTCTATTCCTGGAGTTCTTTTTAGGACATTAACATTCATCCCCAAGCATCTGCACAATTTCGCGATCTGTTTTCCAATTCCTCCGAATCCTATTATTCCGGCCGATTTTCCTCCTATGTGAACGGTTTTCCTTTTGTCTGTTAAAAGGTTGTGCCAGATTCCTTTGGTTAAATCCCGGTGATTTACTACAATCTCCTTGGCAACGGCAAGCATTAATGCGATTGCATGTTCTGCTGTTGCTGCACTGTTGCCATGAACGTTGCAGATAGGAATTTTCTTTATATTTAGTTTATTTGAAATTTGATTTACGCCAACAACGGGAATCTGAATCAGTCTTAACAGTTCAGCATTGTCTATTATTTCCTGACTGACATTAAATGTGAGAAAAACAGAAGCATTTTTAATTTTTTGCTTGATCTGTTCATCAGTATCAGCGAAAATTACCTTTCTGCGAAGTGAAGGATATTCATCATTTAAAACCTGTTTTAAGAGTTCGATGTCTCCAAAATTCGTATTTATGACTATCATTTATAAAGAACCAAAATCATTTTATACATCAGTCTCCTCCAAAAAGTACATTTTAACATGCTCCAATGTTAGACTCTACTCCAAAGTATGTCAATTTTCAAACTTCTTAGATAAAATAAAAGTTACGTTCAGAAAGCACCTTTAATCTGAATGAATCTAAAAATAGCTTTTTCATAGGCGACTTATGTGAGACTTGGTAACAATTCAACCTCTTTGTGACAATATAGAGCAAATTTTTAGATTTTTGTTCCTGCCTGAGCATAGTTTCTTCATATGATGGTTTTTAATGCGTATTAAATTTATCCACCTCCTCTATGTTGCAAGTTTTGGCAGGGATATTGTAAAATTTGAAGAGCTATTTGATAAAATGCGTTTTTTGTTTTCCTGAAAAAGACTGTTTGCATTGAAATTATCTTTAAGTTTGCTATACTAATTTGAAAATAGAGGGGGATTGCATGAAAAAGATTTCAGTATGGACAGCGGCGATAGTTATTAGTTTCAGTTTTATTTTATTTAGTGTAAATAAGGCAAATGCGAAGGCGAAATACACGATAAACCTTGGCATAGTTACAACTATGAAGACTTTTCACTATAAAGCTGCAGCAAAATTTAAACAGATTGTTGAGAAAAAAAGTGGAGGAGCGATAAAGGTTATTATTCATCACTCCGGTTCCGTGGGAGATGAAACAAGCATCCTGCAGCAGCTTCAGTTGGGTGTTCTTCAGGCTGGAGTTATAACCGCCGGTCCTATAGATAAGTTCGTTCCTGCGATAAAAGCGATAGAATTTCCATTTATCTTCAAAAATTTTAGCGATGTTGACAGAATATTGGACGGCAACATAGGCAAGGGAATTTTATCAAAATTCAGAGATGCGAATCTTATCGGTTTTCATTTTCTGGAGAACGGCTTCAGAAATTTGACGAACTCGGTAAGGCCTGTACACAGCGCAAAAGATGTCAAGGGGCTTAAGATCAGAGTGATGAACAGTCAGTTTCAGGTTGCAATATGGCGCGCAATCGGTGCTAATCCGACCCCGATGCCATGGCCTATATATACACAGCTGTCCCAGCATGTAATTGACGGTCAGGAAAATCCACTGGCGGTTATCTATCAATATAAGCTGTATGAGGTTCAGAAATATCTTTCTCTGACCCACCATGTCTATTCTGCACTTGTTTTTGTGGGCAGCAAATCATTCTATGATAAATTGCCGACAAAATATCAGAAGCTTCTCTACAGTGCAGCAAAAGACGCATCAATATATGAGAGAAACTTAAATAGAAGTAAAGTGAAATTTTTCCTGTCTGAACTAAAAAAACATGGAATGATTATAGATATGCATCCCAATATTGCCTCATTTAAGAAAAAAGTTATGGGTCTCAGAGCCGGATTCAAGGGTGATGCAAAACTATATCTTGATATGATTCTTGCCGCATCGAAATAGCATTATTGCCATAGAATCGACCGTATTATCTTTTCAGAAAATTGGAAAAAAGAAAATTGCGGCGACAAAGGTAACAGCGGAGAATGTACTTTTATGCCGGCACTCAGCCGTTGAACTTAAGGGGTATCTCTATTAACTCTGAGTATTCAAATTGAGAGTCCAAATCCGCCTGCCTGTGCGTTGTACCTGCCTACCTGTGTGTGTCCGCACGCAGACAGGCTAACGGCGCAGGTAGCGCAGACAGGTTTCATCAAGACGCAAATTGCAGATAATAATAGAACTATTGCTAAGATTTACAACTCAGAGGAGGCTGATTTGGGGTTCAGGATAATCATTCATGGATCAATAGAAATGCCCTTAAGTATTGATAGGCTTTTTCTGCGCGGGTAATTTATTATGAAAAGTATGTCAGCTATATTTAACCGATTAAGCGGCGATATTGATAAAGTGATTTCAATTATCGTAGTTTTGATGATGATCTCATTATCCGCACTTCTCGGGGTTGGTGTATTTTTTAGATATATCTTGAATAATTCAATATACTGGTCGGGAGAAGTGTCAAGATATCTGCTGGTGTGGCTTTCTTTCTTAGGATCTGCGGTTGCGTATAAAAGAGGAAGTCATATAGGCATAGATCTTTTTGGGTCTCATTTTCCTTCAGCAAAAAAGATAATAAGATATCTTATATTGGCAGCAATGCTGCTTTTCTGGATAGTTATTCTTATCGAAAGTATAAAACTTGAGCAGCTTTATTATTATCAGAAAACTTCAACGCTTAACATTCCCTTCAGTTTTCCGTTTGCAGCCCTGCCTGTTGCCGCTTTGATTTGGATTATACATATAATCTCAGATATTCTTAAAGACATTGTGAAATCATGACAGTACTCATTTTATTTCTTATTGTCATGATTATACTTGGTTTTCCAATAGCCTTTGCAATTGGAATTTCAACCGCTTTAGTGTTTCTGCTGCATTCTATGCCGATAGTGATGCTTGCGCAGAGAATGTTTGGAGGAATAAATTCCTATATGCTGCTTGCGGTGCCTCTGTTTATGTTTGCCGGTGCTCTTATGGATAAAGGCGGATTATCTAAGAGAATTGTTGATTTTGCAGAAAGTGTGGTGGGCTTTCTTCCGGGAGGTCTTGCCATAGCCGGTATTATGGCAAGCATGCTTTTTGCGGGTATATCAGGATCTGCCGCCGCCGATTCTGCTGCGATTGGGTCGGTTATTATACCGTCAATGAAGAAAAGCGGTTATAAAGCACCTATGGCGGCAGCAACGATAGCATCTGCAGGTTCAATGGGTGTAATAATACCGCCGAGTATTCCAATGATTATTTACGGATTTATTACTGGGATTTCGATAGGAAAACTTTTTGTGGCAGGAATTCTGCCGGGTGTTCTTATCGGAATATCCCTTTCCGTTGTGGCGTTTCTGTTGTCCAGCAAATCCGACGCAAGAGATAATAAAGAAAAAATAGAATTTAATATTGCCAAAATCAAAGACAGTTTCAAGAAGGCTGTTTTGGCGATAGGTGCTCCTGTCATAGTGGTAGGAGGAATTTTGGGGGGTATCTTCACGGCGACCGAATCCGGAGCAATCGCCGTTGTCTATTCATTTATTGTGGGGAAATTTTTTTATAAACAACTTAAATGGAAAAAAGTATATGATGCTGCATTGTCGAGTGCCATAACAAGTTCAGTAATTTTGCTGATCATATCTGTGGCTACTATCTTTTCCTGGTATCTTTCGATCAACAATGTTCAGCTTGCAATTTCGCATTTCCTGAATTCAATGGCAACAGGAAAAATTATGGTTCTTCTTATGATCAATTTTTTTCTATTATTGATGGGAACTTTTGTTGAGACTACCGCATCGCTCATTCTGTTTGTTCCTATTGTGGCGCCTATTCTGGCGTCAATAGGCATAGATCCGCTGACCTCCGGAGTCATTGTGGTAACAAATCTCGCAATAGGAATGCTTACTCCGCCTCTTGGAATCTGTCTGATTGTTTCAGGTGCCATTGCAAAATGCAGTATACTTCAGGTTTCAAAGGCGGCTATTCCGTTTTTGATCATTATGTTAGTTGATCTTTTGATGATAAGCTTTTTTGGTCCCTTGACAACATTTTTGCCATCCATGATGCATTGATAAACTATAGCCGCCGCTATTAATTTTGTGTATTCTAATAGTGGTATTTTTTGAGCCCTGCAAAAAAAACATGAAACAGCCGGCTGAATTGTTCAGGGACTTCTGAATGACTCAGGAGTTGTGACTGCAGTAATCTCATAAATATTCTTATCGGCGACTTCGACTTAATCGTATAAACCTTATTTGCATTAGTTTTTTGTGCAGTGGTCTCATTATGATATACTCTTTTGGCGATCTTCTCTTGACTATACAGCTCTTTGACAGCTTTATAAAATGTCATACTTAAACTATAACATAAACCGGCATTTCGGCAAATTTATGACTGAAGATATAGGTCATTTCTCTGTCTGCGACATGGACACAGGCAGGATGCCTGTGATACATAAGAAACTGAGATTGCTTCGCTTCGCTCGCAATGACGGAGGGGGAAAATGCTTACGATGACAGAGAGGAATTTCAAGGCAATGATCTTTTTTCTTTTGTCACTGCGAGGCCGAAGGCCGCGGCAGTCTCATTGCAATGACATTTATCAACAGCCTCGGAAGCATATGACTCTCAGAATTATTCTTAGTTTTTTATACGCTTCATCAGAAGATTTTCTTAACATCTTTTCTCAAATGCGGACAAAAAGAGAAGAGAACACAGGCAGGATGCCTGTGATACGGAACCTCGCGGCGAAAGAAGAGAAAACTTCACAAAAATTAATCACAAAAAAACCTCCGGACAACCGGAGGTTTTTTTGTGATTTGAGAATGAGTTATCTCATTAGTCTCAAGATATTCTGACTTATGGTATTTGCCTGAGCAAGGGCAAATGTGCCTGATTGCGCCAATATCTGGAGCTTTGAGAAGGTTGCAGTTTCTTGAGCAAAGTTGACATCTCTGATGTTTGATTCAGCGGCTTTGACATTGAGCTGAGTGGTCTGAATGTTTTCAACGGTTGCCTGAATCTGATTCTGGGCAGCTCCGAGATTGCCTCTTATGATATCAATTGCCGTGAGTGCAGCCCCGGCGCGCGTGATAGTCGTTTCAGCTCCGGCCTGCGTTGTAACATTGACGCCGCTTAAGCTTCCGCTTACAGCGGTATTGCCTTTTGATAAACCGCCGATCTTGGTTTTGGTTCCGCCTACTGCGATTGTTTTATCGGCGGTGAGTGTGATTGTGCCGTGATTGGAGGAGTTTCTTAGAACATTTACTATGCTTCCTGCTATAGTTCCTGATACACTTGCGTGTGCATTTAGATCATTCCCGTCGTTTATGGTAAATGCTACAGCTCCAGCGCTTCCACCTGATGCAACGGTAATATCGGTTACACCTGCAGCAGCAAATGCGGCGTTGGCTGCTGAAACCAACGCGCCTGCTGACCCGCCGCCGTATGCAATAGTGACGCCGTTTATATAAAGCGTGTTTGAAACTCCGGCTGAAACTCCGACTGAAGCTGCCACTATCTTTGTTGCCGTATTCGCAATATGGGTTATTGCCGATACTCCTGAGCCTGAAGCATTAGCGATAGCGATATTTCTTCCATCTGTTGCGGTGAGTTGAAGTTCTCCGCTGCTGTCAATTGCTGCAGTTACGCCGGTATCGGCGGATTTTGCGTTGATTGCATCAACAAGATGGGCAGAATCGGTTGCTCCTATATTAACGCCGTTGATCTTTAGTGCGCCATCATTGATAGTACCTGCAGTAAGAGCGTTGCTTGCAGTAACTGTATTTGTTGCAGTTGCGGTAACACCGGTTGCCGTAGTTGACTGATTGATTGCGGCAGTCATGTTTTTTGCATCAAGCTGGCTGGTTGAGGCATATTGATCTATCGCTCCTTCTACATCGACGCCGTTGATTGTCAGGAGTCCGCCTGCTATGAAGTTGCGGGAGCCGGAAAAGATCGGAAGAGCGTGTGTAGGGAAAGAGTGTAGATCTCGGTGGTCGCCGTATCATTAAAAAAAAAAAAACATGAAAGTAGTAGAGAGAAGTGTCACATATATATGAGTACACAATCATCGTGATAATATCAATATG
>CAJVZA010000062.1 GCA_913009315.1 uncultured Hippea sp. | reverse complement strand
GGAAGAACAAAAGAGGATATTGAACTTGTACGGAATCAAGAAACTGAATGTACCGATTGTAGTATAGAACTTTTTAAATAATCTGTTAACTGTAGGAGATTATATTGACTTTATGGTTGAAGATCGGTTAAATGTCAAAAAAGATTTTTTAAGTCATTGTCTGCAGTTTTTTTTACGACATCGAGGCATGGTGTCCTTGAACCGATCATAAGAATATAGATAAAGTTATAATTTTCATCATATTCTTTAACATCCTTCCTGCATTTTAACTTTTATATGCTGCATCTGCTTTGCCGGCCGCTCCGTTATGCCTTTTGAATTCTGCTGCTTTCATAATGAGACCACTGTGAGACCACTGCACAATAAGCAGCTGTGAATCTGTTTACTGTGCAGCGGTCTTGTCATTTAGAAGATCAAAATATTTCAAAAATCAAGGACTCGTCCCAACAGGACGTTACTGTTCATTCCGTCACAACCTGACATTAAATCCGAAAAAGATATTCGGCGGGTACCAATTTTACAATTCTAATAGCTCAGGGGTTTTCTATTCTTGACATCAATCAAGCCTTTATCGGTAAGCTTAACAAACGGGAGTCCGCTAAATGAGAGCGTTTGAAAACGTACTAATGGATTTTTAATTTTGCAGCCGATACTTATAAGTGCGCCCTCTGCCGCCTTTTCTTTTTCTGCAAGCTGAACAATAGACAGATCCGATATTATGCCGCCTATAGGAAGCGGAATATCTGCAATAACGACTCCGCTATTTACAACAGCAATGCCGCCCTGCATCTCTATTACTCTGTTTGCCGCAGCCGCCATATCTTCAATCTGTTTACCAAAAACAGCAAGCTGAAAACAGTCCCAGTTGAGCGTTGTAGCAAATGCTCCGGTTGTTATGCCTGTGCCGATGAGATAACTAAAAGCTGAATTATTATTTCCGTATCTATCGAAAACCGCATAGAAAAGAAAATCATCGGGCACATCTCTGCAGTCAACATGCTTTAACGTTGTCACAAATTCCTTTTCGAGTATAATTGCATCAGCCGTTTTGCCGGCTTTAAATTTAAAATCGGATTTTTTCAGTTTCTTCAGTTTTACCGAATGATAGAAACTCTCAGGATAATCGCCTGTTTTTATATTTACTGTGCTTTTACCGTCCTGCGCCGCAATCTTCCCATTTGATATTACAGTTTTTGGCCTGAATTCTGCAATATCGTCAACAATGCACAGGTCGGCGACCTTACCCGGAGCAATGCTGCCTAATTTATCATCAAGGTCAAATACGGAAGCGGCATTCAATGTAAGCATTTGAATCGCAATAAGCGGATCCCAGCCTAATTTTATCATCCTGCTTAAAATACTGCTCATGTGGCCTTTTATGAGGTCCTGTGCATTTATGCCGTCTGTTGAGGCCGACAGCAGACGAAAATCAGATATCTTATCCTTAATCGGAGTTACAGCTTTAAGATCGTGTCTATTGCTTCCTTCGCGCAGTATAACATGGATACCCATTCTCAGACGCTCCATTACTTCATCGGGTGCAATCGGCTCATGACAGCTTGAAATGCCGCTTGCAAAATATGCATCAAGCTTGTTTCCTCTTGCTCCGGCAGAATGTCCCTGAAGCTTAATATTGCATCTTTCTGCCGCCTCAAACAGCTTCTCGGTTCTTTCATCCGGATACACGACTTTCGGCCAATATGCCTCACCAAGACCCAATACTCTGGGATTTGAAAAAAGTGAGATAATCTCATCTTCATTTATAGATCTGCTCGTTTCCAGATCTGCAAGCAGAGGAGCAAAACAAGGTGTTGTGATAAATAGCTTCATCGGCATAAATTTTATCTGATTTAAAAAATTATCTACTCCTTTTTTTCCGAGTGCATTGCCGAGTTCGCTTGTTTCGGTGATAACTGTTGTGGTTCCTGAAGCAAGTGCATATTTAACAAACTCATTAATCTTAAAATAGTAAGATATATGGGTATGTGATTCGATCAACCCCGGAGTAATATATGAACCCTCAGCGTTAACTTCTAATGTATCGCTGCCTATTGAGCCATCGGGTATTTCTCTTCCGACATAAGCAAATAGTCCGTTTTTAATAAGGATTGAATACCCTTTTAGAATTTCGAGTGTATCTACATTGACAATTTTGCCGTTGCGTATGACTATATCAGCAGCTTCTTGTCCTAAAGCCGCTTTTATAACTGTTTTTCTGTCCCACATAGCTCTGCCCCCGATAAATTATTAATTTTGCGTTTCAGGCTGAAAATCCCGATCCGCCTTATCAATTTATATTGTAAGCAAAATTATGCTTTAAGCAAAACGAAAAAGCGCATGATACAAAGCAGAAACAGAACTGTTTTTCTCTGCAACACAAAAGTCTTCTATCTTCTAACAGCCTCTTAATTATAAAAGAAAATGATAGGTTCTCGCTACATATTTCTTCTATAACTGCCGCCTACTTCGAAAAGTGCATTGGTAATCTCACCCAGCGTAGCAACCCTAACGGTTTTTATAAGCTCTTCAAAACTGTTTCCCCCGCCAAGTATTACCTTTTTCAATCTTTTTAATGCGGCTGCCGAATCCAATTTATGCCTTGCCTTAAATCTGTTCAGGTTATCAAGTTGAGACTGTTTTTCTTCTTCGGTAGAACGTATCAGTTCTCCGGATATCGATTCCGGCTTATTTGACAGAAAATAGTTAACCCCGGTTATCGGTAATTCTCCCGTTTGTTTCTTTTCTTCATAATAAAGTGATTCACCCTGAATTTTGGCACGCTGATAGCCGGTTTCCATAGCACCTAATACACCGCCTCTCTGATTAATCGTTTCAAATTCTTTGAGCGTCGCCTCTAACAGATCAAAAAAAAGCTTGTTTATTATGAATGATCCTGAGTTTGGATTTTCGTTTTTCATCATACCGAACTCTTTATTGATAATAAGCTGGATTGCCAGTGCCCTTCTTACCGATTCTTCCGTCGGTGTTGTTATGGCTTCATCATAGGCGTTTGTATGAAGAGAGTTGCAGTTATCGGCTATTGCCAGCAATGCCTGGAGCGTTGTTCTAATGTCATTAAACTGTATTTCCCGTTCATGGAGCGATCTTCCGGACGTCTGTATATGATACTTAAGTTTTTGACTTCGTTCTGCTGCGCCGTAGTAATATTTCATAGCTATTGCCCAGATAAATCGCGCCACTCTTCCAATTACGGAATATTCCGCATCCATACCGTTAGAGAAAAAAAACGATAGATTTCTTGCAAACTTATCGATTTCCATACCCCTTGCAATATAACTTTCAACATATGTAAAGCCGTTTGCGAGCGTCAGGGCAATCTGAGTTATGGGGTTTGCTCCGGCCTCTGCGATATGATAGCCTGATATTGAAACCGAATAATAGTTTCTTATCTCGTGCTCTATAAAATATTCCTGAATATCTGCCATCAGTCTTAAGGAGAAATCTGTAGAAAAAAGACAGGTATTCTGCGCCTGATCCTCTTTCAAAATATCTGCCTGAACGGTTCCTCTGACATTCTTGAGAGTTTCATCATAAATTTTTGATTCTTCTTCTGCTGTCGGCATCCTGCCGTTACGCTTTTCAAATTTTTCTATATTTTGGCTGATAGCTGTATTAAAGAACATTGCAAGCATTGCCGGGGCAGGTCCGTTGATTGTCATTGATACGGAAGTCATCGGATCGGTAAGATCAAATCCGCTGAACAATTTTTTCATATCATCCAATGTGGCTATCGATACACCGGAATTACCGATTTTACCATAAATATCGGGGCTTTTGCCCGGGTCTTCTCCATACAGAGAAACCGAGTCAAATGCAACCGAGAGCCGTTTGGCCGGCTGCGCTTTTGCAAGAAGATGGAATCGTCTGTTGGTCCGCTCCGGTGTTCCCTCTCCGGCAAACATTCGGGTCGGCATTTCGGTGGATGTCCTTTTGAACTGAAAAACTCCGGAGGTATATGGAAACATTCCGGGGAAATTTTCTATTTTTCTCCACAAAAGAATATCTCCCCAGTCCCTGAATTGCGGCACAGCTATTTTTGGAACAGCGGTTCCCGACAATGTTTTGTCGAACAGCTCGGTTTTTATCTCTCTTCCTCTAACAAAGTAGCTGTATTGAGGCTTCTGATATTTGTTCACAAGATCATCAAATTCATCTATGAGTTTCCGGTTTTCAGTCGCCAACCCGGTTTTCTTTTTATCCCGCAGTTGTTCGAGCTCCTTTCTGTTTTTAACCTGTGCAAGCGCCCCTTCTATTCTGAAAAGCTCGCTCGCCTTATCTGCTTGTGTTTCCGCTTCATCAATATAATCTTTTACCGTTTCAACAATTCTGTGAAGATAATCTTTTCTGCCTGCAGGTATAATGGGATTTATATGAGGACTGCCTTCTTTTCTGCTGCTTTTTATATTATACCCGAAATCATTAATGTATCTGAGAAGATAACGGTAAAATCTGTTTACTCCCAAATCGTTGAACTGACTTGAGATTGCGGGATATACCGGAAGTTCCTCAAGTTTCTTATCATTGAATCGTCTTGATATTATTTTTCTTACCGCAAGCAATGCATCTTCGGAGCCTGCCTTATCGAACTTGTTTATAATTATCGTATCCGCATAATCGAGCATACCGATTTTCTCAAGCTGCATCGGAGCTCCGTATTCGCTTGTCATAAGGTATATGGAATAATCCACCAGATCCACAATTTCCGTGTCGCTTTGTCCGATACCGGAGGTTTCCACAATAATCAGATCAAATCCTGCTGATTTCAAAAGCGCTATTCCATATTTTATTGCCGGTGAAATCGCCAGATTGCTCATTCTTGTCGCAATACTTCTGAAAAATATCCGTTCGGCGTTATACGTAAGCGAATTTATTCTTATCCTGTCGCCGAGAAGGGCGCCTCCGGTTTTCCTTCTGCTCGGATCAACCGCAAGAACCGCTATATTCAAAGAGCTGTCCTCGATTAGTCTGCTTAACACCTCGTCGATAAAGCTGCTTTTTCCCGAACCTCCGGTTCCGGTAATTCCAATTACGGGAATTTCCTTTTCAGGCGGCGGAAGAGCATCGAGAATTTCGACAGCTTTTCTTTCCATGTCTATATTGTCTTCAAGGACAGTTATAAGTCTTGCCGCTGAACCTCTCTTTTTTATTGTTTTTATAAGCTTTGTTATATCATATCGTTTGGGTCGTTCTTCTGCCTTTTCGATCATATATGAAGCCATTCCTTCGAGACCCATCTTGATTCCGTCTTCTGGGGAAAACAGCTTTGTTACACCGTATTTCTCTAATTCTTTAATTTCACGCGGAATAATTACTCCTCCTCCGCCTCCGAATATTTTAAGATCGCTTCTGCCTTTTGCTTTTGCCAGATCTACAATGTATTTAAAAAATTCTATATGTCCGCCCTGATAAGAGCTTATTGAAACTGCATCTGCATCTTCATCTACTGCTGCCGATACGATCTCTTCTACAGAACGATTGTGCGCAAGATGAATTACTTCCGCTCCTCCTAAAACAAGTTCTCTTCTTATAATATTGATTGCTGCGTCATGACCGTCGAAAAGACTTGTTGCCGTTATAAACCGCGCCGGTTTTTCATTTTCCATATTTCCTCCTCTTGACAGCAGAGTATCTTTCTATATAGTGAAATTATATTTCAATATATGGAGAATATATGATGGGTGAGGAAAAGTCAATCCCCGGAACATTAAAGAAAGCATTGCGAATTTTGGAATTTGTAGCATCCGGCGAATCAGCCTGCACGCTTTCGGAGATTTCATCCGCGCTCGATATTCCCAAACCAACAGTATACAGACTTATTAACGGTCTTGTTCTGAATGGCTATATTCTTCAGGACACAAATAAGCGTTTTCAGCTTGGCTATAAACTGCTGGTTTTAGGCGGAGTGGTCAGGCAGAAGAGTGTTATACGCCAAGTCGCACTTCCTTTTTTGAAGGAGCTTCAGCAGTTAACCAATGAAACAGTTCATCTTACCGTTCCGGATGGTAAGTATGGTGTTTATCTTGAAAAACTTGAGTCGTCCAATGCTATAAGATTGTGGACAACGGTGGGTGCAAAACTGCCGCTTACAGTTGGAGCATCTATGAGGGCTATACTTGCTTTTTTGCCCGAAAAGAAAAGAGAGGAAATTATAGCTGAGCATAATTCTAAATTGACCGCTTCAACTTTTAATAAATCTCAGCTCAAAAAGGTAATGCAGGAGACAAGAAAGAATCATTATACAATCAGTTTCGGTGAGGCTGATTCCGGAGCTGTAGCTTTGGCTGCTCCTGTTCTTGATAATCAGAATACTGCGGTTGCTGCGGTTTCGGTGGCAGGCCCCGCGGGCAGATTTACACAGGAAAAACTCGCCAAATGGATGCCTGAAGTAAAAAGATGTGCGGATAAAATCATGAAGGCGCTTTTTGTATAATATTAAAAACAATTCTGTTAACTCCGGCATGTTCCGCTTCGAAAGTCCTAATATGCCGACAAAGCTTAAATTGCAGATAACAGTTGACTATTGCCGGAATTTGCAGCGAAAGAGGATACTAGTATGGGGCTCAGGATGATTGTTTGTAGATAATAGACGTGCTCTAAAAATGGATGTTTAAATTAAGGAGGCCGGGATGCTTATTTCCAATGAACTTTTGACTGATGAAGCAAAAGATCTGAAAACAGCTGTAAGAGAGTTCTGCAAAAGAGAGTTTAAAGACACCCTCAAATGGGATGAAAGCCAAAACATGCCGTATGAACTTTGGGGCAAGATGGGCGATATCGGTTTGACCGGCATGATGATTGATACTAATTTGGGCGGGATAGGCCCCGATGCCCTGCTGTCGGTTGTAATTATGGAAGAGATGGCGGTTTACTCGCCCGCAGTAGCATTGAGTCTCGGAGCGCACTCGATCCTTGCAGGAAACGTTATAAACAGGGCAGGGAGCAAAGAGCAGAAGGCTCAATTTTTGCCTGATATAGCCTCCGGCAAAAAGATAGCTTCAATCTGTCTTACAGAACCTGAGCGCGGTTCAGATGCCGCTCATCCGAAAACCAGAGCGATAAAAAACGGTGATAAATATCTGCTGCGAGGTCAAAAGATATTTATAACCAATGCACCGGTTGCCGATATCTTTGTTGTTTATGCAGATACAATAGAAGACGGTAAATCTGTTGGGGTTTCGGCTTTTGTGGTGGAAAAGTCCGACGAAATTACAGTGGATAAGATGCATAAGATGGGTATGAGAGCATCACCTACGGGTATCGTTTATTTTGATGATGTACCGGTGCCGAAAGAAAATATTTTACGCGGCGTTGGGGAAGGTGTGCATATTATGATGGAGGGGCTTGATGCAGAGAGAATTGGCCTTTCCGGAGAAAATTTGGGAATGATGAAGGGCTCTCTTGATGTTGCAGCCAAATATGCAGAAGAACGTATTCAGTTTGGAAAGCCGATTATAAGCTATCAATTAGTCCAGGAGAAATTAGCCTATATGTTAGGTGAGCTTGAGCTAAACAGGACATATCTATATTCGCTTGCAAATCTCTGGAACGAAAACAAAGGCGACAAAAAATTAAGAACAGCTACAGCTATCTCAAAAATAAGATCTGCCGAGGCTGCCGTTAAATGCGCAGAGGAAGCAATACAGGTTTTAGGCGGCTATGGCTATACATCCGATTATTATCCTCAGATGTATTGGCGCGATGCCAAAATGTTTGCGATAGGCGCAGGAACAAGTGAAATGATGAAGCTGCTTATTGCAAGAAGAATTGCGCAGGGATTTAATGATCTTTAAAAGCAGTTTGAATATTGTTGTGAAACATGGAAACGAGAGAAAGACAGAGTTAACCGCAGAACGTACGAAAAAATGGGAAATAAAGGAGAATTTATGAGTAAAGCTATAAGGGTTGGAGCCGGGCAGGGATTTTATGGTGATGATCCATGGTTTGCACTGCAGAGCGCCAAATACGGCAACGTTGATTATATGGGATTTGATTCTCTCGCAGAACTTACTTTGGCAATATTGGAAAAGGCAAGACAAAAAAATCCCGACAAAGGGTATGCCGCTGATATAATTACTTATGCCAATCTTTTGCTTCCTTTTGTCAAAGAGCGGGGATTATCGCTTGTTACAAATGCAGGCGGACTAAATCCTAATGCAGCCGCAAAGGCAGTGGCAAGGCTTGCAAAGGAGATTGATTTTGACAACCTTAAAATTGCAACCATTACAGGCGATGACATAAAAGGTAAAATTAAACAGTTAAGACAGAGTGGACTTAAATTTGAAAATCTCGATACAGGTGAACCTATGCCTGAGGAAATTCTCAACAATATAATTTTTGCAAACTGCTATCTCGGAGCACTTCCCGTAAAAGATGCGCTTGATAGAAACGCTGATATTGTTGTAGCCGGACGCATTACCGATCCGGCACTTTTTGCCGGCCCTATTCTTTCGGGGATGAATTGGCAGACCGATAACTTAGATCAAGTAGCCTTCGCAACACTTTTGGGACATCTGCTTGAATGCGGAGGTCAGATAACCGGAGGAAACTTCAGCGGTGATTGGGAAAGCATTCCGAACCTTGAGCGGCTCGGATATCCTATAGCCGAAGTCTATGATGATTTAACTGCCGTTATCACCAAACCTGAGGGAACCGGCGGAATGGTATCAGTTGATACGGTCAAAGAACAGATGCTTTATGAGATACATGATCCCTCAAACTACATAGGCCCCGATTGTGTTGTCGATATTACCTCTGCCATACTTACGGATATCGGGAAAAACAGGGTAAAGATAGCCGGCGTCAGAGGCAAAAAGCCGCCTGCAGCGCTTAAGGCACTTTTCGCATATCCTGACGGCTATATTGCCGAGGGAAGAATTTTATATGGCGTTCCTAATGCCTTGAGAAAGGCAAAGGCAATGGCTGAAATTATGAAAAAGCGGCTTGATATATTGGGCATAAAACCAATTGCGTATGAATCGGAATTTATAGGAGGAGGTGCGCTTAAACGCAAAGAACCTGACTACGAGCCCGATGAAATTCTGCTACGTGTGGCTGTTAAAGTTAATACGAAAGAGGAAGCTCAGCAGGTAACAAAGCTGTTTCCGGCTTATATACTTGACGGACCTCCGGGAGCTGATTTCTTTGGTGCTCCGCCTAAGCCGAGACAGGCAATAGGCATCTGGTCGGCGCTGATTGACAGAGAGCTGATAGAGCGGGATGTTAAAGTCAATGTCAAAACCGCAAAAGAGATTTTGGAGGCATAGATGAAGCTGTTTTTATATCAAATTGCGCAGGTACGTTCCGGCGATAAGGCAAACGATTCCGATGTTTCGGTTTTTGCTCCAAATGAAAATATATATAATTTCCTGAAAGAAAGTCTGACGCCTGCTGTTGTAAAGTCTGCACTTTCTTCTATTGTTGATGGAAAGGTTGTCAGATTTGAAGTACCCAATCTTTTGGCGCTCAAATTTTTGCTTACAGATGCACTTGGCGGGGGAGCTTCGGGATCGCTCAGGAGCGACAATCTTGGAAAATCGATCGGGGGTATATTCAGCACAACAGAGCTGGAGCTGCCCGAAGCACTGCTGAAAGCTGTTCACATAAGACCTGCCTGAAATGTCTGAAGTTATTATAGAAAAAGGCGATGGATATGCCGTTATTTTTATGTCAAACAAAAACAAACGAAATGCGCTGGATAGCGAGCTGTCAAAGGCACTTATCAGCAAAGCTGTCGATATTTCAAAAGATGACGACATAAGGGCTGTTGTACTGGCGGGAACGGATCATATCTTTTGTTCGGGCGCCGATCTGAACGAGTTTTCGGCGGCGCTGGAAAAAGATGCGCTTGGCCATTATAAAAACATGGAGACAGATGTTAAAGTTTTTGATATAGTAAAGATCATCAACAAACCGGTGATTGCAGCAGTTGAGGGTTATGCACTTGGCGGAGGATTCGGACTCGCCTGCAGTGCGCACATCGTAGTGAGTTCTCCTTCATGCAGATTCGGGATGCCGGAGCTTTCGCTCGGCATTTTCCCCTACGTCATCTTTCCGTATGTAAAAAATGCAATCGGAGCGAGGAATGCAGTGACACTTGCACTAACGAGAAAAATCATTGATGCAAATGAAGCAAAAAGAATCGGCGTTGTATATGAAATTGCCGATGATCCGATTGAAAAGGCAAAGGCTATCGCAAAATCTATAGCATCTCTCAGTCCAACGGTACTGCAGTTGTCTATGAATGCGATAAACGATCTTTCTGAAGAGAAGATCGATTCTAAATATTTGGCTCTGCTGAGAATTATAAATTTTGCGGCAGAGGATCTGAAAATAGGAACGAGTGCGTTCAAGAAAAAAATCAAACCCGAATGGAGGGGAAAATGAGCGAATCATTTTTAGTTAAGTCTCCTGATGATATGTTTATACCTGAGGAGGCAAGCCAGGAGGATAAGCTGCTGGCAAAAAGTGCCAGAGAGTTTATGGACAAAGAGATTATACCGATATCCGATGAGATTGAGTCCAAGAAGCATGGCCTTTTGAGGGAACTGATAAAAAAGGCTGCCGATCTTGGATTCACATCTGTTGGAGTCGATGAAAGTTACGGCGGACTCGGAATGGGAGAAATCTCCTATACTGTGCTTGCAGAAAAACTTTTCGGAGGACAGGCATCATACGGAATTACATGGAATGTTAATATAGGAATCGGAAGAATGCCGCTGGCTTATTACGGAACGGAAGAACAGAAAAAACGGCTTATGCCTAAAATCTGTTCAGGAGACTATGTAACAGCCTACGCCTTGACTGAAGCGGAAGCAGGCTCCGATGCTCTGGGGGGCATGAAAACCAGAGCGGTAAAGCAATCTGACGGCAGCTACCTGTTGAACGGTCAAAAGATATTTATTACAAACGGCGGGATATCTGATATTTATACGGTTTTTGCAAGATTAGACGACAGCTTTGCCGCATTTCTTGTCGAAAAAGATATGCCGGGTTTTTCTACCGGAAAAGAGGAGAACAAACTTGGACTTCGCGGTTCTTCAACCACAACACTCTTTTTTGATGATATAAAAATTTCAAAGGAAAATATGCTGTATCATGAAGATCAGGGGCATTATGTAGCGCTTACAGCTCTTGATGTCGGGAGATTTGATCTCGCGGCGGCATTTATGGGAGAGGCCAAATATAATCTCATGAATGCGATAAAATATTCAAAGGAACGCCGACAGTTTGCCAGACCGATTGCAAGTTTCGGTATGACGCAGAAAAAACTTGCCAAAGCAGCCGGTCAGATATATGCTGCTGAATCGAGTGTATACAGATTTGCCGGAAAGTGGGAGAAACTCTGTTCCGGCCTGGATAGAACCGCTGATGATTACGGGAAAAAAATGATGAATATTCTGAGAGTGCTCTCAGAAGAATCCTCAATTTTAAAAACGGCCGCTTCGGACATACTGGCATCTGTTGTAGATGACGAGCTTCAGATATACGGCGGAAACGGATTTATGGAAGATTACCCTGCTGCCCGCGCCTATCGTGACGAACGCGTTTTCCGTATATTCGAGGGAACAAATGAAATCAACAGAGCAGTCATAGCAAAAATGCTCACTAAACAGATCAGATCGGAAGAGCACACGTCTGAACTCCAGTCACACTGATATATCTCGTATGCCGTCTTCTGCTTGAAAAAAAAAAGAAAAAATAAATAGCATAA
>CAJVZA010000061.1 GCA_913009315.1 uncultured Hippea sp. | reverse complement strand
ATAAAAAATCTTATAGTAACTATAAATTAATTTAACTTGATTTTGTTATATTTTATCAATACTTTATAAAAGAATAATATGCTATTAAAGATAATCTGATTTTTTTATAAGGGGGATTTATGAATGTTTTATACGTTCAGTATTGGGATATAGACAGATCAAAAGAAGACGAATATTCCTCATTTGTTATAAATAAATACAATCCGGGCGCTAAAGTTGCAGGATTGGAAATTGTCGGCGGATATTATGTCGAGGTGGGCGTGGGCCCATCGACCATTGCATGTTTTACCGCTAACGATTTAAGTACGATAAATGAATGCGTACATAATGAGAATTTCATAAACTTAAATAATGAATTGCTGAATTATGTGGATAATAAGAGGAGTTTGCTTGCAATATCGACAGGTAGAATAGATTTAAAAAAGTACAAGATACAGGAAGGGATATGGAAATGGAATCATTATTATACGGTAAAACCTGAGAAAAAAGAGTCATATCGTGCATTTATAAGAAAAGCAATTGAAATAATAGACAAAATTGATTTCGTTGAACTTACCGAAGAGTGGCATATTTTGTATGGCGGATTTTCGGATTATCTGCTTGAGATGAGTTTTAAGGATCCTTATGACATAGCAAGATTGATGAACAATGAAGATTTCAGAGAGATGGAAAAGCTTTTAAAAAAAGAGATTATAACCGATTATTCAAGTAAGATTTTGCGTTCGACAGAAAGATTCGAAAAGCCGAGATGGATAACATTTTAAATTAATAACTGATGCTGCACATTAAATACGATTCTAATGATGTGTACAATGAGTGAAAAAAAGGGGGGTTAAAATGGCGAAAAAGTTTTTAGATCCGCATGAAGTAAAACCGATTTTAGGAACAGAGGGATGGGAGGAGATGTATCCTTTTTATTATCAGTTTTCAAAGACAGATAAGGAAAGGATGGAGTATGAGAGCAGCCAGTTATGGTTTTATGACGGGCTTCACTATCCCGAACCTCACTATCCGTTTGATCTTATATGGGATGAGGCATGGTATCTGGCATTATCTCAATACAATACGAGAGTTTTTATGGTGCCTCCGGCAAAGGGCATAGATCACAGAATTGTCAATGGATATGTTTATATAACTCCTATCGGAATCGCAGATCCAAAGGAGATCGAGTCAAGAATTCCGCTGTTTCAGAAAAGGGCGGGATATTATTATGAAAACTGGGACAAGATCTACGATAAGTGGGTCGATAAAACAAAAGAACTTATAGTCGAACTTGAGAATATTTCTTTTCCGGATCTGCCGGAAATAGAGGATGAAAGTATCGTATTCGACAGCAAAGGTTTAAGCAGCGGATATAATCTCGGTATAAAATATGACGAGCTGATAAACATGGGATTCAAGATCTGGCAGTATCATTTCGAGATGCTCAATCTCGGATACGCTGCTTATGTGACTTTTATCAACACTGCAAACGAAGTATTTCCCGATATTCCGATGCATAATCTTACAAAAATGGTATCAGGTATCGATACTGTTATGTATAGACCCGATGAGGAACTGATTAAACTTGCCAAACTTGCAGTCACACTTGAAATCGATTCGCTCATAGTGTCGCAAAAAAAATTTGATACTCTCGCTAAAGAGCTGAAAAAGAGCGATAAAGGAATAAGCTGGCTCAATGCACTTGAAAAGGCAAGATATCCGTGGTTTTATATATCTACCGGAACAGGATGGTACCACCATCATATAAGCTGGAACGACAACCTTGATATTCCGCTCTCGTCAATCAATATGTATATTGAAGTTATCAAAGAGGGCAAAAATCCGTCGAGATCAACGGAAAAATTGATAAAAGAGCGCGATGAAATCGTAGAAAAATATATAAATCTTATAAAAAACGAAGATCAGAGAAACGCTTTTGAGGAAACACTTAAAATAGCAAGAAGAGTTTTTCCTTATGTGGAAAATCACATGTTTTATGTAGAGAATTGGTTTCATTCGGTATTCTGGAGAAAAATGAGAGAACTGGCAAAGATTTTTGCAAACAACAAAATAATAGAGGATGCTGAAGATATTTGGTATCTAAACAGGTTCGAGATAAAATCACTAATAGATGATATGGTGCGTGCATGGGCAACCGGCATTATACCTGCCGGAAGAACATATTGGCCTGAGAAAATTAAAAACCGTAAAGTTATAATAAAGAAATTTCAGGAATGGACTCCGCCGCCTGCATTGGGAACACCGCCTGAGGTTGTAAACGAGCCGTTTACCATAGTGTTGTGGGGTGTTACTACAGGTGTTCTGAAAAATTGGCTTCGTTCACTTGAAGGCACAACTTCTGAAAAGATAACCGAGCTTCACGGATCTCCGGGGTCGGCAGGTATAGTTGAAGGAAAGGCGAGGGTTATTAGAACGGTTGAGCAGTTAGATCAGCTCGAAAAGGGTGAAATTATGGTGGCGCCTACTACATCACCAAGCTGGGCACCTGTTTTTACAAAGATTACAGGAGCGGTTACGGATGTTGGAGGGCCTATGTGCCATGCAGCTATAGTTTGCAGGGAGTATGGACTTCCTACTGTGGTTGGAACCGGAAATGCTACCTCAGTTATCAAAACAGGTGATCTGATAAGAATCAACGGCAATGAAGGAACAGTCAAGATAGTTGAAAGCAGATGAATTATAGATAGAGGAATATATGAGAGAATTAAATCAGCTATACACTATTTGGTATGATGAACTGCGAGGCAGCGATTACGGATTGGTGGGTAAAAAAAATGCAAATCTTGGAGAGATGCTGCATGCCGGGATTCCTATTAGTCCCGGCTTTGCAATAACCATTCATGCGAATCACGACTTTATTGAAAAAACAGGCATACGCTCGAAAATTGAGACTCTTGTGAAGAAGAATGGTGAAGCTACTGATGAAAATATAAAAAAACTCAGTAAAGCTATTATGAGCGAGATCGAATCAGCTGACATTCCATCAGAAATCGAAGAGGATATTTTGGAGAATTATCATAGATTATGCGAAAAATGCAATCTTGATGCTGTTCCTGCGGCGGTAAGATCAAGCGGCGGAGTAAGCATGCCGGGTCAGATGGAGACATATCTCAACATCAGAGGTGATAAAGATCTTATTCACTATATAAAGAGATGCTGGTCGAGTTCATACAATGTGGAAGCGATTCATTATCGTGTCAATAGAGACATGAGCGTATTGTTTAATATTGGCGTGGGTATTCCAAAGATGGTCCATTCAAAGGTATCGGGAGTTATTTTTACGCTGAACCCTATCAATGGAGATTTTTCCAAAATCTCCATTGATGCAAGCTATGGGCTGGGTGAAGCCGTAGTCTCAGGTCTCGTTACCCCCGACACATATCTTATTGACAAAGTTACACTTGAGTTAATAAAGACTAAGATAGGCAGTAAAGAGATAAAATGTGTATACGAGACATACGGGAGCGATATAAAAAAGATAGATGTGGACGATGAACTCAGAAAAAAATCTGCCTTGACAAATCAGGAACTGACATATTTATCTGAAACTGCGGTAAAGATAGAAAACTACTACGGTAAAGCATACGATATAGAGTTCGGGATAGATGAAGATCTGCCGTTTCCTGAAAATGTGATTGTGCTTCAGGTTCGTCCTGAATCGATATGGAATAAGAAAAAGGATATGTCGGGTAAAGCAGGTAAGCCTGCAGATGTCATGAATATTATATTGAATAATCTTATTAGCGGCATAAAAGCCGGTTAGACAGGAGGATTTTTTGGATTTACGAGAGTTTATAGAAAAATGTGAAAAGGCGAATGAACTGAAAAGGGTAAAAAAAGAGATTGATTGGAATCTGGAGCTTTCTCATGTATCGATTGTGAACGATGAGAAAGATAGATATGCATTGTTGT
This sequence comes from uncultured Hippea sp., assembly GCA_913009315.1. GTDB lineage: Bacteria > Campylobacterota_A > Desulfurellia > JAADFJ01 > JAADFJ01 > JAADFJ01. Next base: position 8,112 of record CAJVZA010000061.1, on the reverse strand, counting down.
TTGAGAATATAAAGGATTATAAAAACCCTGTTTTAACAGGTGCATTCTCGTCTAAAGAACGCCTTGCGATAGCACTCGGAATGAAACCGGGAACCAGTATGTGTGAGATGTCCCGTGAATGGATGAAGCTGTCAACAAAGAAGCACATTCCGCCTGTGAAGGTGAAAACCGGACCGATATTGGATAGAATCGTGGAAGGCAACAATGTGAATCTGTTCGATTTTCCGGTTCCTTTTATGTACCCCGGAGATGGCGGACGATTTATCGGCACAACGCATTATCTTGTGACAAAAGATCCTGAAACCGGATGGGTCAATTGCGGAACATACAGGATGCAGGTTCTTGATGAAAAAAGCTGCGGAATACAGATAATCAAGGGTAAACATGCCGATTTCATGTTGAAAAAATACCAAAAAATGGGGAAAAAGATGCCGGCTCTTATGGTTATCGGCGGTGATCCGCTCGGATTTTTAACCGGATCCGCCCTGATTTCCGCAGGTATATCGGAGTTTGACATAATGGGAACATTGCGAAAGGAGCCGATCGAAATTATTGAATCCGAACATACGGGTCTTCCGTTTGATAAAAATGCGGAAATTGTATTGGAAGGTGAAATCGAAACGGATCCTGAAAAATTCAGGCAGGAAGGGCCGCTGGGCGAATATACAGGCTATTATTCGGGTAAAAAGAGTGATGAATGGCCGAAACCGTGGCTTGATGTTAAAAGAGTGTATACGAGAAGCGATTATATATTCTGGTCGACAATGGTAGGAAAACCGATAACAGATACGCACATGATTCAATCGTTGAACAGAACCGCAACCTTATGGACGGATCTGGAAAATATGAAGATACCCGGAATTCAGTCGGTTTATATTCCTCCGGAATCAACAGGAAGATTTTGGGCGATAGTTTCTGTAAAACAGATGTATCCGGGGCATGCTAATCAGATAGGCACGGCAGTTATCTCCACGACAACGGGGCACTACGGCTTGAAGGGAGTCATTGTTGTCGATGAGGATATAGCTGCCGATGATTGGGACAAAGTGTTCTGGGCGTTATCGGTGAGATTTGATCCGAGAAGAGATACGCAGATTATCAACAGAGGCAGATCTACTCCTCTGGACCCTGCGCTTCCGATTGAAAACAGAGAGATAGTTTCAAGAATTATAATGGATGCCTGCGTACCGTATGAATGGAAAAGAAAACCGAAGGAGATTTTTCTGGATAAAAAGACTGCAGAGGTTGTAAGAAAAAATTGGGATAATTATGGAATTTGAAACCGGTAAACGATTCTGAAAATAACAGCATGAAAAGGATAATAGTTGGGATATCGGGGGCATCGGGAGTGATATACGGAATAAGAATGCTTGAAGTATTGAGAAGCAAAGGAATCGAGGTGCATCTGATTGTTACCGAAGCGGCAAAAAAGATAGCAGGATATGAGCATGATATTAATTATGAGAAAATCAAATCATTGGCTAAATTTTGTCACTCAAACGATGATATTGCTGCTCCGATTGCAAGCGGATCGTTCATAACGGAAGGAATGATCATTGTACCCTGCTCGATAAAAACATTATCGGGTATCGCAAATTCATACAGCGACAACCTTATGATAAGGGCAGCTGATGTGTGCCTGAAAGAGAGAAGAAAATTGATACTTATGGTTAGAGAAACACCGCTTCATCTCGGTCATATCGAACTGATGGCAAAAGTTACGAGGATTGGCGGTATAATTGTTCCGCCGGTTCCGTCATTTTACCACAAACCGAAAAGTATAGATGACATAATCGATCAGACAATCGGCAAGATTCTTGATCTATTCGGCATAGACCATAATCTGTTTAAAAGATGGGAATAGAACTTGTTATCTGATATGCTGTTTTATATGTTGATTGGGCCGATGAAACAGCTTTGCAGGTAGAGTCGGGTTTTTATCTGCATGAAATCGTATTTCCGATGATGCTATTAATAGAAGATATAAAAAAACTATCGAGGAGAAACTAATTTATGAGAGTTGTTAGATATACTGACAAAATGATCAATGAGTTTGTTGACAACGGCTACTGGACCGATGAAACATTTTACGAGTTTTGGGAGAAAAATGCTGAAACAATACCGGATAAAACGGCATTGGTTGATTCTGCCTGCAGATTGACCTGGAAAGAGGCCAAAATTATGACAGACCAAATTGCAGCAAATTTTATAAAACTTGGTCTTCAAAAAGATGATAGAATTATAATTCAGACTCCAAACACTGTATATGGATTTTTGGCAAGAATAGCCTCTGAGCGTGCAGGACTCATATCGCTTTCCGTTTATCCATATTTGAGACATAAAGAACTTGATTTCATGCTTGATAAAACCCAGGCAAAAGCGGTTGTAATTCCGCATATATATCGTGATTTTAATTATCTCGATATGTTTGAAGAACTGAATCGTAAACATAGTTCGATAAAATTGATCTATCTGCTTGATCAAGACTATCCCGATAAAGATAATAAAGTTCATTCATTGATAAAAATAGCGCAATCGCAGGAGCAAGTGAATCTTGATGAGTTTAAAAACAGACGTTTTAATCCGTTTACCGATACGGCATTCCTTACTTCTACAAGCGGTTCAACCGGTCTTCCTAAAATGGTTGAATGGAATATAGCACCAAGATTATGCACATCTAAGGCACGAACCGAACTATGGAGATTGACAAAAGATGATACGGTTATGGCAATTGCGCCGCATGCCGGAGGGGCAGGCGGAACGCTTACCTATTTTGCGGCACCCATAGTGGGCGCAAAGATTGTCCTGCTTGAAGAGTTCTCGCCTGCTTCGGCGCTGGAAACCATAGAACGGGAACGATGTACGGCAATCGGAGTGGTGCCGACGCATATCGTTCGTATGCTGGCCGCAGATATCGAAAAATACGATTTATCGTCACTGCGATTTATCAGATCTGCCGGCGGATATCTGTCTCCTCAGATAGCAGTCGAGGTGGAAAGAAGAATGAATGCTGTCATAACGAGTGATCTTGGAACTCAGGATGTAGGATCGATCTCAGGCTGCAGTGTCGATGACACGCCTGATATAAGAAGAAGAACGGTTGGAAAGCCGCTTCCGGGCAATAAGATAAAAATTTTGGACAGTGAAGGTAATTTACTGAAAGACGAGGTAGGCGAACTCTGGTTCAGAGGACCCAATTCACCCGCCGGATATCATAGAGATATTGATGCGACTATGAAAGTTTTCGATCTGAACGGATGGGCGACAACAGGGGATCTTGTCAAGTTTGATAATGATAATCTGTGGATAATGGGTAGAAAAAAAGATATGATAATCAGAGGCGGGCAGAATATTTATCCTCCTGAGATTGAAGGTTTGCTTAATGAGCATCCGGCGATTGCCAGTGTGTCGGTTATCGGAATTCCTGATGCGGAGTATGGAGAACGGGCTGTTGCCTTCGTTATACCCAAAAAAGACACTGCAATCTCACTCAATCAAATTAAAGATTTTCTAATTGCTAAAAAAGTGGCAAAATATAAGATCCCCGAATATCTTGAAATTGTTGACCGTTTCCCGACGGTTGGTGATTCGGGAAAAGTAAATAAAGCCGCTTTGAGAAAAGAAGCAAGCACTAAGTTCAATGACTGATAATTCGATTGTGAAAAAAACTGAATTATTTATCGAAGAGGTATGCAGACCGGAAACAGGATTCAATCAGCAGGGGAAAAACTTTTTAAAACATCTTAAAATGACAAAATTTTATGCAGAAAAACTTCATAAACACGAAACGGGAATATCTGCCGATGATACACTTCTTGTGGCTTCGCTGATGCACGATATCGAGAGGGCTTTTATTAAAGATAAAGATGCCTACAACAAGATGTACAGCAAAAAGAAGGACGGATTTAGAAATAAGCAGTTTTTAGAGTATCATCAGAAGCTAAGCGCCGAGATTGCCTCACGGTTTTTATTTGAGAATGGAATGGATCAATCGTTTGTCGAAAAGGTTTGCAGGATGATAAGAAATCATGAGACCGGTGGAGATTTTGAAACAAACATATTAAAAGATGCGGATAGCCTTGCATTTTTTGAGACTTACATAGATTTCTTTTTAGAGATTCAGGTGAAACGAACATCTAAAGAGATAGTGGCGGACAAGCTCGATTGGACATACAACAGAATAACGTTTGATTATGCCAAAGAGCTCGCATCTGAATTTATACACAAATATAAGCACATTCGTTGCAAATCTTTGTGATGACAGAGCTGTTTATTATCTAGTAAATCAGGACTTTCAATCTAAAACGCTTAGAATTAAGGGTCATCATAAGGGTCAGGTCTTCATTCTTGACATATAAAACTTTCTAGTATATAAGAATTATGATATTTATTGATAATCGAGAGAGGGGAAGTTATGGCAAGACCACTAAGAATATTATATCCGGGAGCATTTTATCATATCACATCGCGCGGCAACGAAAGAAAAGATATCTACAACAGTGATAAGGATAAAGAAAAATTTATCTCATATCTGCAATCGGCTTATAAGCGTTATGGCGCTTTGATACATGTTTTTTGCCTTATGAACAACCATTATCACATTCTACTCGAAACACCGAAAGGAAATATTTCGCAAATAATGCAGCATATTAACGGTGCATACACCACATATTTTAACATAAAACATAAACGCTCGGGACATCTTTTCCAAGGAAGATATAAGGCAATTCTTGTTAATATAGACGAATACGCAAAAGAGCTATCACGCTATATCCACCTAAATCCGGTAAGAGCTAAAATGGTGGGCAAACCGGAAGAATATCTTTGGTCAAGCTACAGGTACTACATAGAGTATAAAAAACCGCCGGAGTGGCTTGTTACAGATTTTGTATTAAGTTATTTTGACGATAAACATTTATCTGCCCAAAAAAGATACCGTCTCTTTGTTGAAGATTTGATTGGGAGTGAGTATAAAAACCCTATGGAAAAAACTATAAGCTCAACCATATTAGGAAGTCCTGATTTTATCGAAAACATAAAAGATAAATACTTGACAAATAAAAATATTGATTATGAATTGCCTGCATTAAAAAAACTCTCTGATAAACCTTCAATTAATGATATAATAAAAGAGGTTGATAGAGTTTTTAGGGAAAATGGAACGTTAGCTAAAGGGGTTAAAATCTATCTTTGCCATAAACATACAGATAAAATGCTGAAAGAAATAGGCAATTATTTCGGCATTGGAGCTTCCGGTGTATCCCAGGCAAGCCGTCGTATTGCTATTAAGATAAGACAAAATGAAGAACTAAAAGATAAAGTGGGGGAAATAGAGGGAAAGATGAAATTGGTATAGTAATGCCGAGTTACCTTGTAAAATAGCGATAAATTGTCAAGAATGAAGACCTGACCCCTTTCTCACAATCCAGGCCATTACAAGTTGCCCAAGTTTTTTATCTTTATAGTTAAACTTAACCGCAAGTTCTTGCAGGTTGCAGGGTAGCTTCTTGTATCCCCATGAACACCTCTTTTTCGTCTCTTCTACGCCATTCCGGACAAAGTAATAGGGCAGGTTTACATGGAAAAAAGAGATGCTGTCGGCATCTTTTAAAACATCGACTCTTTTGTCGCCTCCTATTTCATGGTGGCTTACAAGAAAAAAGACATCATCGACTAATTCTTTTCTTACATTGCACATTGTCATTATTTCTTTTAATATTTTGGCACTATTTAAAGCATGAGCTTTTTTAAATTCATCGTAGCTCATGTAATTTTTGCGTCTTATTTTTTGTTCCTTAATAGCTCTTTCAATATCATGACCTAAAGCAGCTATTTTTAGGGCCTCATCAGCATCAGGCTTTAATTTAAGTAGCCACTCCAAAGTGTTTTTTGCATGGATTGGATCTTCGGGAACAGGCGATTTTTTGATAATCCCATCAATCTTCTTCTTTACGCAGTTAATATTATCTATTTTTATATAGAACCACCACCCTTCTGATATTCTCTGTATTCATCAAAATAGCGATTAAAAGAATTGCCAGGAAGGGCAAGTTTACTACTTTCCCCAGAAATAAAAAGGGTATATTTAGTATTACAAAAAGAAATATAATAAATATCCTAACATCACGACCCATTCTGAAATAGTGTCCTTTTGGCCCGATTATTTTCTTCATCGAGCCATCATATTTATCAGCGGTATAACTATTCATGAAGGTGCCGATGATCGCCAGAAATCCGACAAAAAGATATAGAAGGTTTCCGCTTAGGAAATAGACGTAATAAGTCAGACCGAAAAGAAGGAAGGCATCTGCATAGCGATCTAAAACGGCATCAAACCATGCGCCAAACTCTGTTTCCTGGAATTTCAATCTTGCTATTTCACCGTCACAGCCATCAACAATAGATGCCGCTTGGGCCAGTATTGCTCCCCATAATAGAAAAGTGTATTCTCCTAAAAAGAAGAAAAATGCTCCGATACAACAAAGGATAAAAGAAAGGAATGATATAAAATTTGGAGAAATATTAGTTTTTACAAGATACTTTGAAATCCTGATTGATAATGGTCTGTTTAAGTATCTTGATATAGGCCCATCAGAGGGCTTTTCTAAGTTAGCTAAAAGCTTGCCCTCGGCTTTTTTAAATGCCTTCTCATCATCTACATCAATCCAGAAATCATCTTTAATATCAAGGGCTTTAGCCTTTCCCTTTTTAGCAAATATCCTTATCCCTCCCGTGAGGGAGGAATCGCCGTTACCCGAGTTTTCTTTGATGGCATTGAATATTGCTGGAGAACTAAGGAAAATTCCTGTATCATAGGCGTTATATTTTTTGGTATCCTTTCCAATCTCTAAAATCCTATCGTCTTTCACAAGAACCTTGGTAACATCATCAATATCAACAAGTTTGTTTGTCTTGATGTTGTAATCTACAACCAGCATAACTTCATCATCTGCTATCTTTTCATTCTTCAATTTCACTATTATTGATTCATCAATGATATGGTCACTCATTAATAGGATAAAATTTTCTTTAAGCGTGTCTTTTGCTTTAAGAACTGATATACCATTTTCCCTTTCCCAATCATCATTTATGATATGGGTTATCTTTATATCTCTTCTCTGGCTAAATCTGTCCAGAAAACGTCTCACCTTTTCACCATTGTATCCTGTTACCACATAGAAATCTGTTAAACCACCCTTCTTTGCGGTTAATATCACCCGTTCAATGAGGGATAATCCCAGAAGCGGAATAAGGGGCTTTGAATCATCCTTAGCTGACAGTCTGATTCCCTGCCCAGCAGCGATGATTAAGCATTTCATATTCAATCTTCCCTTTTTCCTTTGATGAAATTTTCTGTTAATTGATATGCCTCATTATCGGTAAACTGTTTTGAGGGGTGCTTCATAAAATAGGCCGATGGAGAGTATAGAATCCCTCCTTTACCTCTTTCAAGTGCCAGTTTGCAACACCTAATCGCATCTATTACCACTCCTCCGGAGTTGGGAGAATCTTCCACAGAAAGCCGCAGTTCGAGGTTCATGGGAATATCACCAAAAAGTTTACCTTCCATCCTGATGAAACAGATTTTGTTGTCTTTCTGCCATGCCACCCAATCACTGGGTCCGATGTGAATGTTTTCATCTTCCAATCGGTTTTCCGTTTGGGATTGGACAGATTCGGTCTTGGACTCTTTTTTGAGAGCCAAACGATTTATGTCGAGCATGTTCAGAAAATCTGTGTTTCCCCCGGTATTGAGCTGATATGTCCGCTCAAGTTTCACTCCCCTCATCTTAAAAAGGTTGGTTAACACTCGATGCACTATGGTTGCACCGAGCTGGGATTTTATGTCATCCCCAATAATGGGTATCCCCTTCTTTTCAAAACGCCTGCCCCATTCGGGATCGCTGGCGATGAAGACAGGCACATTATTTATCAATGCCACTCCCGCGTCCAGAGCGCATTCTGCATAAAATCTAACAGCATCTTCAGAGCCCACAGGGAGATAATTCAAAAGAATCTCAGCCCCAGACGCCCTTAATGTATCTATTATGTCTTCTTTTGATGCCTCTTCCTCATCAGCGAGAAGAAATCTATACTTCTCATTGTAATTTT
>CAJVZA010000060.1 GCA_913009315.1 uncultured Hippea sp. | reverse complement strand
GATTTCCCACTGCTTCATTTAAGTCGGCCTGCAGGGATGCGTTATTAACGCCTGCCATAGCTGTCTTCGCAGCATTAACGTTAGTTGTAGTTGTAGCTTTAAGTGTCGCATAATCCGATTTCCATTGAGCGATTACAGCTATAGCGGCATCGGTAGTAAAGGTATGACACTTTGAGCAGGTGGCCACATGCGGTTCATTTCCATCCGGATTTGTTGTATCTCCCGCGAAAGCTCCTAAATCCCAGCCCCAGTTTGCTGTTGCTGAATTGTCTGTATCTGGCCATCCTCCATTCGTAATAACTTGCCAGGTATGTCCATGAGTCGTGGTCTGGGTGGTGTCTTCGCCTTGGTTAGGATTTACATACATATGACAATCAACGCATGTAGCGCCCGGCATTGTCTTTTGATCTGTCACGCCGACGCCTCCGTCGAGCCCAGGCGTTCCATTTATGTTTGTAACTCCGGTGCCTTTTATAATGTTGTAGCTTAAATGGTAAGAACTAGTTGTACGTAAATTGCCGTGGCACTGTCCGCAAAGATCCGAAGAGTTTGTCACAGGTACCCGTTTTCCATCCGTTCCTAAAAATGAAATATTCTTCGCATTATCAGGATAATGCGGATCATGGCATACGATACAGCCTACATTCGGCCACTGGTCTGTATGCAGGGCAGTAAATGCGCCGGTACTGGCGTTTTTGGCAAAAAAGTAGTTCCACGCCGCTGCACTTGAGGTCATTCCGCCGTTGATGCGCGTGTTGTTCGTAGCAGTTGGAGCATGGCACATAAGGCAGCTCGGACCTGCATGACCATTGCCGGCAAGAGCTGCCTGCGTATTGCCATGTTTACTGAGCTTCCATCCGTCATAAATAAGGTGATCCGTTCCCGTCCACTCACTAGGGTGACCTACTCCCGACGTGTCGTCTGTCGCGTATGCTTTAGCCCATTTCCAATAGGGAAGAGTATTGAACAATCTGTTTTGCGCCTGAAGGCTTCCATGGCACTGACCGCAAAGTTCACTTGGTGTTTTTGCTCCGGCAAGCGTACTGGTAGGACCGGTAATCGGCGTTTCCGCAGCAGCCGTGGCATCTGCCGGATTACTGCCGTTAGTAAGCGCATTTGAAAACTTATGAGAGGCGAACAGCGTCAGATTCAGGCTGCTCGGATGACCTTTTGACACATCGTGGCATACCGAACAGGCGATACTTGGCCATTCCGATTCGTGCTGCGTAGTAGTTCCGGAATAAAATTCTCCTGATGTGTTGGTGGTAAAAAAATAACCCAATGCATCTGCTTCACTCATTCCGCCATTAGCGAGAACGGCAGTCGGGCCATGACAGGAGATGCAGTCTTCAAAATTGTCATTAGTAATATCCATTTTTATCGCAGGAGTGAGTCCAATATCATCCGTTGAAAGCTCATCGGCAGGATCAGCCTGCGAGCTGGAATGTATACTCGATGACCATGATGTCCATTCGGTGCCGGCTGCAGGCATGCTGCCATTATGACATGTTCCGCATGCCATCCCGGAAGGTAATATCTCGGTAGTATTTGCTTGCGTTGCCCTTGCCGTTCTCACTGCGACAAGAAAAATAAGCATCAAAAATACTAATAATACCCCATTAACAACTTTTTTCGTCATATAACCCTCCTTTGTTTTATCAATCAGAACCTCCGGTCAATACCGCTCTCACGCTAAAAACAATTTCTTTGTTTCGTGTAATAACCTCCTGTTTTTATTGCTTTCTTCATTTTTTCTTATACTTGTGTAATAAAAAACAAAATTTATTTTTTGTTGTCATAAGAATATGCAATTCCAACTTTGTGCTAAATTATCTTGATTTGCAGCCAACATTGAAGCATTTTCTTTATTCTTTTTGTAAAGAATTTGAACAATAAAATACTTCTTTTGTTTGCCGCAAATACGAATTGTAAAATTTCCCATTTGTTTTTCTTTTTAATGAGCGCCAATCAGGAAATCGAACACCCTCCTTTTCTCCGGCAATCAAACTTTTTTAGAGGATTAGGAGATAAACCGTTTGGCTTATCTCCTAAACTTGAAGGAAATCCTCTACCTGTTTAAAGTAAAATTATATGATATCGATTATCTCTATCGGTACATGGCCATCTGAATCTTTTGTCACCCGTTCATTTCGTTTAGCGAATGCAGCTGCAAAAATCTCCTCTTTCTTCTATGTTCTCTAAATACATTATATAGGAGGTTCCTTGAAATGATATAAACTTTATGTTAAACTTTTGTAAATTTTGTAAAGATTCGGATAAATACGATGAAAAAAACGGTGCTTATAGTAGATGACAATGAAGATATGCTGATGATGATCAGGGAATCTCTCAATCTTGAGGGATATCTGACCATTACCGCAGAGAACGGGGAAACTGCGCTGGCATCTTTGAATCAAAACAGGGTAGATATTGTACTTCTTGATGTGATGCTTCCTGATGTTGATGGAAGGCAGCTCTGCAAAAAGATACGAGCAGAATATACTATGCCGATAATAATGATTTCTGCAAAGGACAAAGTAGAAGACAAGATAACAGGACTTGATTCCGGTGCTGATGATTACATAGTGAAGCCGTTTTCCATCATAGAACTTGCAAGCAGAATTAGAGCCAATCTCAGGCGTCTGAAGCAGCAAACAACCTATTTCGGGAAGTCTATATTTATAGATTTGGATGAACGAAGCATTAAAAAAAACAATAAAGACATTCATTTGACCCCAAAAGAATGGGAGATTTTGTCATATCTTGTGCAATATAAAGAGAAAGTGTGCAGAAGAGAGGAGATAATTTCTGAAGTATGGGGTAAGGACACTCTCTATAACTGGTCAAGGGTGTTAGATGTTCACATACAGCATATCAGGAGAAAAATAGAGGATAATGCCGGCAAACCTTTATGTATAAAAACAGTACCAGGCGTTGGATATAAAATCGTTATTTAAATTAAACCTTCATAAAAAGATTGCATTTCCTTTTATATCTGCTGTTCTCATAATTTTTGTTGCAGCCTATTTTTTGCTCGAGGCAAGAGAAAACAGGTTAATTTTAGATGCCGCTTATTGCCGGGCACGAACTGCGTTCAAGATGATAGTACTCACAAGACAATGGATGGCCGAAAGAAGGAATAAAATAAAACCGATTGCAGCTGTCGCCACTAAAGAACTTTCCGACCATGCAAGACAACTTTCGGATATACGATTTCATATAATAAGCGACCGGTCGATCAATCCCTCCAATGCACCTGATGAGTTTGAGAAAGCGGCAATGAAACAGTTTAAAAGAGGTAAAAAAGAGGTATATGAAATTGTCGATACAAAAAAAGGAAAGATATACCGATATATGGCACCTCTTTTTATCAATAAAGCATGCAGGAGCTGTCACATACATCAAGGATATCGTATATATAATTTTAGAGGAGGAATAAGTATTTCTGTGCCGTTGTCGCCAATCTACGGTTCAATCTCAAAAAACAGAAAAATCTTGCTTGGCTTGATTATTGCAGCAGGCCTTTTGCTTCTGATACTCGTGAAATTACTGATAACAAAACTGGTGCTTATACCTGTCAAAAAGCTGGATAGGGCGGCAGCAAAAATTTCGCAGGGAGATTATGATATTGACATACAGATTCAAAATAATGATGAATTGGGCAATCTTGCGAAAACATTTATAAATATGAGCAGGAAAATATCTCTTTCTCAAACAGTACTTCAGGAAAGAATTAAAAATGCAACTGAAAGATTAAACGCGGCAAATGAAAAATTGAGCAAAATTGCCGAAAGAAAAAGCGAGCTTTATTCTGCATTGGCGCACGACATCAGAACACCGCTTGCTGTAATAATATTGGGAGCGGAAACCATTGAAACGAAGCTCAACAAGACTGAAAATACGGAAATTGTTGAAGCGATAAAGAACAATGCCAAAAGTTTGAAGGCGCTTTTTGACAATCTTCTGGAAATTGAGAAAATAGAGGATGGTATTCTCAAAATTCATCCGCAGAAACAAGAGATAAACTTTATTTTGCGGGAGATTGTCAATGAATTGGCACCATTTGCAAAACATTCGGGAATAACTCTAATATTTGATAGCGATAAAGAACTGGAAGCGGTTGTCGATAAAGATAAATTAGCTGTTTGTCTTCAAAATATTATTTTAAATGCGATCAAATTTTCGCCGGCCGGCAAAGAGATACGGGTGGAAAGTTATAAAGTTCAAAATACGGTTGTCGTTGAAATAAGTGATCAAGGCATTGGGATTGCACCAGATGAAATAGATAAAATTTTCAACAAATTCTACCGAACCAAGCGCGGCAGGCACAAGTATCGTTATGGATCGGGCCTTGGACTTACAATTGCAAAAAAATTTGTTGAAGGAATGAACGGTAAGATTTATGTTGCAAGCGAGCTTAAAAAAGGCACAAAGATAAAAATCGTATTGCAATCCGCCTAAATCAAAAAATTATAATTGAAATAATGATATTCCTTAGCTATTATACTATTTTGTAGCAGTATTAGAAATGAAACAAAAAAGGAGCGATTATGCGTTTTGATGTAGCAAAAAGCGGCAACGGTCTTACTTATGAAATAAGAAATATCGTTTCTGTCGCAAACAAATTAAAAGAGGACGGCACTCAGATAATCTGGGAAAACATAGGAGATCCTATTGCAAAGGGAGAAAAGATTCCCGACTGGATGAAGGATATCATAGCGGAGGTTGCTCGCGACGATAATTCGTACGCATATTCTCCGACACAAGGCAATAACGAAGCAATAGAATTTTTAGTAAAAGAGAATAACGGAAGAGGCGGAGCTCAAATAACAAAAGATGATGTTATATTTTTTAACGGTATCGGAGATGCGATTGCAAGATCATACAGCGCCTTGAGAGTTGATGCAAGAATCATTATGCCGGAACCGACATATTCAACCCATCTGTTGGCCGAGGTTCTGCATGCATCTTTTCCGCCAAATTCATACAGGATGAATCCATACAATAACTGGGAACCCGACTTAAAGGAGCTGGAGCGGAAGGTAAAAAGCCACAATGCAATCGTAGGAATATTGGTAATTAATCCGGATAATCCTACGGGATTTGTTTATGATGAGGCGACATTAAAAGAGATTGTGGCTATTGCAAAAAAATACGACCTGTTTCTTATATTTGATGAAATTTATCGAAAAATTATCTACAATGGAAAAAAGTCCGCCATGCTTGCCGATCTGATTGGAGATGTTCCGGGAGTAAGTCTTCAGGGTGTCTCTAAAGAATTTCCATGGCCCGGAGCCAGATGCGGATGGATGGAGATCTACAACATAGACAAGGACAGGTCATTCAAACGATATATAAATGCAATCCTGAATCAGAAGATGGCTGAGGTTTGTTCAACGACGCTTCCTCAGATTGCAGTGCCGCTTATAATAACAAACCCAAATTATGAAAAGCATTTAGAGAAGAGAAAAAAGCATTACGAAAAACTTTCAAACATAGCTTACAATGTATTCAAAAATGTACCTTACACGGTTGTCAATAGAACGGATGGTGCGTTCTATGCCAGTGTTGTTTTCAATGAATCGGTGTTGAACAACAAGCAGATATTGCCTATAAAAAACAAAAATATCGATGATTTTGTAAAAAGTATACTTAATGATAATTGTGAGCACGACAAGCGGTTTGTTTATTATCTGCTTGCTTCGACAGGTATCTGTGTTATACCGCTTACCGCGTTCTTTACCCAGCTTCAGGGTTTCAGAATAACGCTGCTTGAACCGGATGCCGAGAAGTTCAAAAATACGGTGAAAACAGTTGCCGATAAAATTGTTGAATACGTGGAGTCTTATAAATAGTTGTTTTATTGAGTGTAGATTTTCTACGGAAAATCGTATCTGAGTATGGCATAATTGCAGTTTTTGCAGGCACATTTTTAGAGGGTGAATCGATGCTTGTTATCGCCGGAGCTATGGCCGGCCAGCAGTTACTGCATCCGATGTATGTTTGGGCGGCAGCCGCAGCCGGCGCATGGCTGGGTCACATTGTGTGGTTTATTGTAGGCAGAAGTATAGGAAAAAAGACGGTATGGAAACTTTCACTAAAATATGGATTTTCTGAAAAGATTACCATGCTTAATGACTATATTGAACAGAACAAAACTAAAGCGGTTATCATACTTCAATATCTTTACGGTGTCAGAGTAGTTGGAGCAATCAGCTTTGGGATATCCGAAATTAAATTTTCCTGGTTTACTGTTGCTCAGCTTGTCAACTGCATGGTATGGGCGATGGCTGTCGGTGCGATAGGATTTTTTCTGGGAAAAACAGCTTCGGCGTTTTCCAATTCACCAATCTATAGTGTTTGGATTACGGCATCAATTATAGTGCTGTTTTTTATTGCAAAAAAGATTTTACATTTATTAAAAAACCGATAGTGAGACTACTGCAGTAGGGATATTTGAGCATTTTTTGCTATCCATATTTTCTATTTGTCGGAAATGCAAAAGATGACGATTAATTTAAATGACAGGCATAGGCTATAATTAGAACCTTTTCTAACTCTAATTCTGTGTTCCCAGTCATCACAAAAATCATACAAGTAATTTGCCAATCTATCTCTTCTGTACAAAATGATCAGACAATTTTTGAGCAAATTGATGTAATATTGTGTTTAAGGTGCTCTGCCATGTGAGAGATTATACATAGACTGTGCAAGAAATTGTTTGACATGCTTAGTTATACAGTATATATGTATAAGGTATGTCTGGAAATTCAAATATGCGGCGATTTTTTAATTTTAAAGATAGAAGTTTAAAAATCAAAATACTGGTAATGTATATAGTTTCGCTATCTATTATAGGAGTAGCGGGATATTCGTATTATATATACAGCAACATTAAAATTATACAAAAAGGATCAGATATCTACAGAGACAATCTTCTAAAAACAGACAAACAAAGCGCTATAAATGCGGTAAACATCGCAATTAGAAATATAAATAATTTTTATCAAGATTACAAAGACGGCAAGATAGATGAGAATAATGCAAAAAAGAAATCCATCCGTGTTGTGTATTCTATAAGATATAATATAGGAGAAAATCTATCAAACTATGTATGGATAAATACTGCTAACGGTATTATGGTAGCAGAACCAACCAAACCTGATCTAAATGGTAAAAATGTATGGAACTTTAAGGATAAAAACGGAGTATATCTTTTTAGAAATATGGCAAGCGTGGTAAAAACTCGAGAATACGGGTTTGTTAAATATTGCTGGCCTAAATTAGGTTTGCCGGAAAACACTTGTTTTCCTAAAACGTCTTATGTTAAACTGTTTTATCCCTGGAACTGGATAGTTGGAAGCGGATTTTATTTAGATAATATAAATAAAGAGGTTGCAAGTTATATAAAAAGAAGAAAAAGCGAAATATTCCATACTATTATTTTAAGTATTATTTTTGGCGGTATTTTTTCTTTAATAGCCGGTTTATTCTTTTTCTTTGTTATTTCTAAAATGGTATCCTATTTGAAACAGGTTGCAGAACTTTCAAGGAATTTTTTGTATGAGGATGTGTCTGAAAAATTGAAATTACCTTATAAAACGAAGGACGAATTGGGTTATCTCATTAGAAATTTTAATGCTTTCATAGAGGAAAGTTATAAACTCGCATCGTTTAAGAAAACAGTTGAAGAAGATAGGGATATTGATGCAGTTTATGAAAGAATAAAGAATATAGCAGAAACAGAACTGGGCTTTGAGGAATTCAATATGTACGAGGTGAATAACAGTAAAAATTCGCTGAAACAAGTTATCGCTCCTGATGGCAAAATGTTTTGCAAGCAGGATATTCTTGTAGACTCAGATTTATGCAGAGCGGTTAGAACAGCTAATGATATAAATTCCTTTGAAAAAGAGAATGTGTGTTTGAGCTTTGCTTATGAAAAGGATAAAAATTATGTATGCATACCTTTAATGATCAGCGGCAGCGTGGGAGGTATAGCTCAAGTCGTTTTTGATAAAAATATAAAATATGAGGATGTTGATGGTAAAATAAAGAGGCTGAAGAGGTACTTAAAAGAGGTAGCACCTGTCGTTGAGGCAAAGAGATTATTGAGTCAACTAAAAGAGACGACAATGAAAGACCCCTTAACCGGATTATATAACAGGCGTTTTTTAGATGAATTTGCTTCCACATTTGCAGCTTCCGTTAAAAGGAGAAGTGCTAAAGCAGGTATTCTAATGTGTGATATAGATTTCTTTAAACAGGTCAATGATGTTTACGGACACAACATTGGTGATGAAGTTTTAAAGGCAATTACCAGATCTATATCTAAGTCAATAAGAGAAGCCGACATTGCAATTAGATTCGGAGGAGAAGAATTTCTTATTTTACTTCAAGATGCAGATAACGAAAAGGCTAAAGAGATATCCGAGCGTATTAGACAAACCGTAGAAGCTTCCGAAATAGTTGCATCAAGCAACGTGATTAAAAAAACCATCAGCATAGGCATATCAATATTCCCGGAAGATGCTGAAAATTTATGGAAATGTATAAAATACAGCGATGTAGCTATGTATAAGGCCAAAACTACAGGCAGAAATAAGGTTGTCAGGTTTGAATCTTCTATGTGGGAAAGTGATGAATATTAACCGCTTTTGCCTATTGTCACAGGTAATGTAGATTACCCGCTTTAGAGGGAAAATAGGTAATGTAATACGGGGGTCGCGTCTCAACAGCCTGTTGATAAATGTCATTGCTGGGAATAGAGTGACGGAACAATCTCAAAAAACGTTGACAATAAAGGGATTGCCACGCACCTTTCGGTGCCTGCAATGACAAACAGAAGTTTTCAACAACCTCTTTGCATTTGACATAACTTCCCGATTTAAGCTTACAGACAGGATGCCTGTGATACATAAGAAATTGAGATTGCCGTTGCGCTCGTAATGACGGAGGGAAAAATACTCGCAATACCTAATATGATACATCAGGATCTAAGGAGTTATGTCAAATGTTGAGATCCCGAGATATCTCTGACCCCAAGAGCCGCATTTTTATCAACATTCATCCTGGCACATTTTATTAATATGTGCCTCATCATCTAAAATACGATGATAGACCCCCATGCTCCTATAATATTGATGTTGACAATTAAAAAAATCGTCATAATATCTCATCTTTAGGAGGATTCTATTGAATATAAAAAATATTGCGATTATAAGCCATGTAGATCATGGCAAAACTACGCTCGTTGACTGCCTGCTGCGCTTTTCCGGCAAAATCAGGGATAAAGGCGAGCGCTTATTAGATAGCAACGATCTTGAGCGTGAAAAAGGGATAACCATACTTTCAAAAGTTGCATCCGTCTTGTATAAAGATTACAAAATCAACATAGTCGACACACCGGGGCATGCAGATTTCGGCGGTGAGGTTGAACGCATATTAAATATGGTTGATGGCGTTTTTCTTCTTGTGGATGCTGTTGAAGGTCCTATGCCTCAGACAAAGTTTCTTTTGAGCAAGGCTTTAAAGTATGGATTTCTACCGATAGTTGTTATTAACAAAATAGACAAAAAAGATGCCATGTCAGATGAAATTGCAGGCAGGGTTTTCGATCTATTCTACAATTTAGGTGCATCATCGGAGCAGCTTGATTTTCCGATTCTCTATACTTCAGCAAAAAAGGGTTATGCCATATATGAATTTTCTGATGAAAAAAAGGATTTTACCCCGTTTTTCGATACCGTATTAAAATATGTTAAAGATCCCGCGTCAGATATGAAAAAGCCGCTTCAGCTGCAGATAAGCTTAATTGATTATGATGATTATCTCGGGAGGCTCGGCATAGGAAGAATAAAAAGCGGAACCATTGGTATCAATGACAGTATCCTTGCGGTATATCCGAATGAAAAACAGGAAAATGCAAGAGTAATGAAGCTTTTCGGCTATCAGAGAAACAAACGTGTAGCAATTGAAAGCGCAGCTGCAGGAGATATAGTAGCGGTAAGCGGAATTGCCGATATTGATGTAGGAGTTACCCTTACAGATAAAGAAAATCCGATGCCGCTTGCACCGTTTCATATCGATGAACCGACTTTGTCCGCCGTTTTTTCGGTTAATGATAGTCCTTTTGCAGGCAGAGAAGGTAAGTATGTTACATCGAACAAACTTAAAGAACGTCTTATAAAAGAATCACGATCAAATGTCAGTATAAAGTTCAATGAACTTGATTCAAACAGGTATGAGATAGTTGCGAGGGGAGAGCTGCAGCTTGCCGTTATTATGGAGCAGATGAGAAGACAAGGGTATGAGTTTTCCGTTTCGGCTCCAAAGGTAATTATTAAAAAGGAAAACGGCAGAAAACTGGAGCCTATACTCAACTTTACGGTTGAAGTAAGCCCTGGCTATGTAGGTGCTGTTATAGAAGAGATTTCAAAACGCAAGGCTTCAATAGAAAACATTGAGCAGCTTTCTGAAAATATGTCAAGAATTACAGGCACTATTCCAACCAGAGGATCGCTCGGCTACCATCAGCAGTTTTTAACGGACACTCATGGCGAAGGAGTTATATATTTCAGTTTTAAAAACTATCAGGATTACAAAGGCGATATCAACGCCAAAAAGTATCGTTCTCTCGCTGCTTTTGAAACAGGAAGAGTAACATCATACGCTCTGAATAATCTGGAAAAGCGCGGTGAATTTTATGTTGCTCCCGGAGATGAGGTTTATCAGGGTCAGATTGTCGGTTTCACTGCTGTTGATCATGATATCGATGTCAATGTCTGTAAAAAGAAAAATCTGACAAATATGAGGGCGGCGGCGGCTGATGAAACAGTGGTAATTAAGCCTCCTGTAAAATTTAGTCTTGAAAGAGCGCTTGAGATTGTAGAGGATGATCAGGAAATTGAAATTACGCCCGGAGCAGTTCGTCTGCGCTTCAGAACATTAAATCCGAATGCGAGAAGAAAATTCAGCAAGGGAAAGGAGTGGCTCGGTGAGAATTCTGTCGCTTGATGTCGGTGATAAAACAATTGGAGTTGCCGTAAGCGATCCGGACGGTATCATAGCCTCACCGGTTACGACCGTAAAAAGAGGACGAAGCATAGAAAAAGATATTGCCGAAATTATATCGATTGCAGATTCTTACAACGTAGGCAAAATTGTTGTGGGATTGCCGCTCAGCCTGGGAAACAGGGAAACCGAGCAGACAAAAAAGGTTACTGATTTTGCAGACAGATTGAAGAAATCTACCGGAGTGCCTGTGGTTTATTATGATGAGCGTTTTACTACAAAGATGGCTCATTCCGTCCTTCATGAAGCCGGCATAAAAAACAGACACCATAAAAAGGTGATTGACCGAATATCTGCGGTAATCATTCTTGAGGATTTTCTGGAATTACAGCGCGGACCAACTTGAAAAAGATTTTTATCATAGAGGCTTTTTTCGGAATAATCACAACAGCCGTTCTGGTGTTCCTTTTGATAACATACATTTCATATTTTCATAAAAAGATTGATGTAGGACACCAAACCGTTAGGGTGGAAAAAAATGAATCAATTACGAATGTAATCAAAGAGCTGGCAGGCAAAGGAATAATAAGAAAACCGTCCTGGCTGTGGTATTATTATAAAGTTGCAAGAACTAAGGTTCAGGCGGGAGTATATTCTTTTTCAGGCATGCTTTCTCCTCTTGATATTGTTGAAAAATTGAAATTAGGGAAGGTCGAAACCGTTTCCCTGACATTTCCGGAGGGTATCACTGCAAAATCGGCTGTAAGTATACTCGAGGCGAATCAGGTTATAAAACCCGGCAGCATAAGTAAAAATATATATCCGTTTATAGAGGGATATCTTTTTCCCGATACGTATACTTTCAAAATAGACGAAGGGGCTGTCAGTGCAATAACAAAAATGATTGTTCATTTTCAGAACAAAACGAAACGATTCGACCTCACAGATAAAAAATTGAGAAAAATTTTAATAATTGCGTCTCTGATTGAAAAAGAGTCGATCAGAAAAGGACGCAAAGTAAGCGAAGTAATACATAACAGGCTCAAACGCAACATGCCGCTGGGATTGGATTCTGCGCTTCAATATGCCCTCGGTAAAAATAGATTAAATCATGCGGATTTTAATGCAGCAACACCATACAACTTATATAAAAACAGGGGATTACCTCCAACGCCGATATCTAACCCGTCCTTAAAAGCCATACAATATGCTTCCGATGCACCAAAAGGAAATCTGTTGTATTTCTTGAGTTATGACGGATCAACATTTTTTTTTACAAACTATAAAAAGGAAAAAGAGTGGATAAAGATTCACAAAAAGAAGGAATAGTTTATATAAAAACTTTCGGCTGCCAGATGAATTTTCATGACAGCGATATACTCAGGGAATTGCTTATTCAATCCGGTTACATGATTGCCGGTAAACC
>CAJVZA010000059.1 GCA_913009315.1 uncultured Hippea sp. | reverse complement strand
CTTACCTTGGAGCCTATTCTGAAGGACTGAACAATCTGAACCGATCTTCTCGGACTCTTCGGTGTACTTTTTACTCTTACAAACATATAAGCATTATACCGAATTTAAATACAATGTCAAGAGCTAACTTTTCAGTAGGCACTACAAATCCGAGTTAAAGTACAACCATAGCATCTATGGTACTTTTATCTGAATCTATGTAGTGTTTGGGCGAAGTCAGGCGAAAGACGAGCAGATTATATTTACCCGCATAGGCTCGCATAGCGAACTGTTCAAATAGCAGCTTGACATCCTCCTCTCCCTAAAGGAAGAGGTATTAAGGGAAAGATTGATAAAGCGGGAGGTCAATTATTGTTCACTAAAACTTCCAGAACGGCTTTTTCCTGCTTTTACCTGTGTTATCATCGGCAGGTTTCGGGAGCATATTTTTCATCTCAGTAAGCTGTATTTGAACAAGGTCTCTTAACGCCTTATTCTCATTCTCAAGATTATCAATCTTTTCCTCAAGTCTTAATAATACAGATGTAAACGCCATACTCATCCTGACATTGATAATAAGTTTGGTGCCATCGTTTTTCACGGCCTTTGCTTTCATGGGACTGTTTCCCTCAAACTTACTCTTTCCTTCCACAATGGCTTTGGCATAGCCGGTATTGTGAGCAGCGCGAAACCGCTCCGGAATAATTAAATCAATCGATTGTCCAACGGCATCTTCGGAGGAATATCCGAGGAGTTCCGATGCTTTTCTATTCCAAACAACGATCTTTCCATCTTTTTTCAGATAAATTATGGCGACCGGAGACTGATCAATAATTCTTTCATATATTATCTATGCAACTCCTATCTTTTTTCGTGAACTTCTCAGCAGATATGCTACGGCAATACAGATTACGGCAAGCAGTATATATACTATAAATCCTCTTGCATATCCAACTTGACCCATTCTGTCAACAAAAATGCCGAGAATCGGAGGTACGGCAAATCCGCCGAATGCTCCAAGTCCTCCGACCCATCCGGAAGCACCTCCTACGGATTCCGGTACATATCTGGGAACAAGTTTAAATACTGCTGCATTGCCCATTCCCATTCCTGTACCTATAAAAAGTTCTCCTATTAAATCAGGCGCAAACGCGCTTGAAATTGTCAAAAACAGCGCACCGATTAAAACAAGAGAAAAACTTCCTATCGCAACTTTTTCTCCACCGAGATTATCACTAAGATTTCCGCCGTATATTCTTACAAAGGATGCAAGGAGAGAAAAGCCTACACCGCCGAGAAGGCCTGCCATTTCTATGTCGAATCCATGAAATATTCTCCAGTATGTAGGAAACCATGCAGTAAGCGCCAAAAATCCTCCGAATGAGGTGAAATAGAGTGTTACAAGAGCCCAGGTACGCCATTTGCCTGCAGATATTTTTAGCGATTCCATTACCTTTCCGCTCGGTATCAACTCCTGCCCGAGTTCTTTTGAAATCTTGATTGCTTTCTCTCTCCCGGTTTTATGCACAAGTTGAAAGAAATAGGCATCATGAGCGATATACAGGTAGATTAATGTTCCTATAACAAGCAATATCAGCCAGATATAATAAGAGTGCGCAAGACCTGCAATAGGAAGAACAAATGACAAAAGTATTGTAAATATGCCGGGAGCTGTGTTGCCCAATCCTCCGTATAATCCGAGAGCTACACCCTGTTTCGATTGCGGATACCAATAAGATGTCTGAGGTATTCCAACAGAAAATGTCGCTATACCGCAACCGCTCAAAAAACCAAAGAAAAGAATGAGCGGATAATCACTTGCATTAAGATGATTGGGATAAAGCGCAAAAAGAACTACAGATAATCCAATCATACCAATTATTCCCAATCCAAGAAGAATAGAAAGTGGTTTTTTGCCGCCTGCCTTATCTACCCATGCGCCAAATGGAATTCTCATCAGAGATCCGGTAAGCATTGGAGCGGCAACAAGCAACCCAACTTGTACACCTGTTAAATGCATTATTGTTTTGAACTCCTTTGCTGCAGGTCCATACAAAGCAACGGCAGCAAAGCCTATAAAAAATCCCCAGGTTGCAGCGGTAAGACCTAACTTGGGATTTCCCTTCAAGTTATATTTTTTCATCAAATCATTAACGCTCATCGGTTTCCTCCGAAAAATTTATTTATACCATCTTGCTATCTGATAAGGCCGCCATAAATACGGAATCGGTGCAGAAATAATGTGCACCAACCGTGTAAAAGGGATAATGGCAATCAGAAAAAATGCGTTCAGGATATGCAGCTTTACAATCATGGGCAAAACGACAACATAGCTGCTGTCCGGAGTAAAACTGAAAAGCGACCAGATCCATGGAACAATGGTATTGAGATACCATAGACTGCCCCATCTGTATGTGAGTGCAATATAGATTCCGCTTCCCACCTGAAACAGAAAAAGAAACAGAAGCAGCCAGTCGGTTGCATAACTTACCGCAGTAACCTTGCTGTCGGATAGTCTTCTTACGGCCAGTATAATGAGACCGACAAATGAAAGGAATGCCAAGCCGAGTCCTATTGATTCAAACAGTTCAATTCTGCTGCCGGCAAGCAGCCATCTGTATGCACCGGGTATGATAAGGGCAAAAATATGGAGCAGCAGAATAATAATTATTCCGTAATGCCACGGCACGGAACCCCAGAAGAGTTCTTTGTTTTCCAAAAACTGCGATGAGTAGCTCGAATAGGAGTATCTGTCGGTTGTAAATCGATAAACAGTAAATATTACGGCTATTGTTACCGATAGATACGGAAACGCAATAAATAAAAAACTATTGGTCATTTTTTACCTCCGATTTTATAAAATTTTTCAAAGCAGCCAATATCGATGCATAAAAATTTCGGGTGGACATTTCATTGCTGCTTTTATCGTCATTCGTCTCGACAGGATTTATTTCCGAGAGCATTTTCTCTACGGAAGGTTCCAGCGCTTCCTTTATAAGTTCGCTGTAAAAGCCCTCATCGGTCAAAGTAGACAAAAATTTCAGAACAACAGAGAGATGGTCGGGCATCTCATCATAGGGCTGGTCAAATCCAAAAAGCCTGAATTTTTCCTTTAATCCTGTAAGCAGCAGACTTCTTTTGTAATCTTCACCAAAAAGATGATATCCTATATACGGAGAGCAGAGAGAGTTTATATCAAAAATTCCGGTATATGCTTCCTGAAGAGATCCCAGCGACTGACTATTCATCCACTTTTTTAATGGTTTGATTCTATTCTTACTATCTGAAACAAAATTATTGTCTAATATCTCTAACTGATCGGCAAGACTCTCTTTTGATTCAGGATAATCTATAAGGGTAGAAAACGCCCTCAGTACAAATTGCTTATCGGAAAATACGGAGGATTGTTTCATAGCCTTCTTTCAGCCTTTTGCATAAAACCGAATCCTATGCCTGACTTATGATCGTATACATCTCCGAAGCTTTCGATTGCCTCTTCTCTATACATAGGAGGTATGACAAAACGCTCATCTATACTAGGCAGCGATGTTAATCTATAGATCATAACGGCTTCTTCGGCATTGGTATTGCCCGTCTCAAAAGCCTTTTTAAGATCATCCTGAGTTACGTCACCGACCGTAATGCTTCTCATATAAAGGCGTACGGCAATAAGTTTTTTATAAATATGATCAATCTTGCTTGTGTCACCTGCAGAAAAAAGAGAGGCAAGATATTTTATAGGAACGCGCGAATCTGCCAGCGAATGAAAAAGCTGCAGATGATCGGTCTGAGCTGTGCTATCGGCATTTACCACATCAAATTTTCCGCTTTCCATCTTTGCGATGATTGGAGAAAGCGGAGGCACATAAAAAAGCATCGGCAAAGTTCGAAATTCAGGATGAAGCGGCAGCGCTACTTTCCATTGTTTTACAAATTTGTAGGTAGGAGAATTTTGAGCGGCAATAATAACCTCATCATATATACCCTGAGCTTTTGCTGCAGTTATCACTTTTTCATCAAAAGGATCAAGAATCGTATCAAGCTGGGTATCAACGAGTTTATCATCCGAAACCTTTGCAGAGTCCTCTATCTTGTCTGCATCATAAAGCATTACTCCAAGATATCTGATGCGGCCTACACAGGAATGCATACAGGCCGGAACCTGACCTGTCTCAAGTCTTGGAAAGCAGAGAATGCATTTTTCAGATTTTCCCGTATTCCAGTTGTAGTAGCTTTTTTTATACGGGCATCCTGAGACGCACATTCTCCAGCCGCGGCACTTTTTCTGATCAATCAGAACTATACCGTCTTCGCCGCGTTTGTATATCGCTCCCGACGGACAGGTGGCAACACACGCAGGATTCAGGCAGTGGTTGCACATTCTGGGAATATAAAAAAATACCAGCCGCTCAAGCTCGTTGAGCTGTTCCCTTTCCAAATCGGTTAGACTTTCAAGATTAGGGTCGTTTCTGGCATATATTGTAGATCCGCTCAGGTCGTCATCCCAATTCGGTCCCGCTTCAATATTTATCGGTTCCCCTGTAATTAACGATATCGGTCTAGCTGTCGGTTGATCATCTCCCTCAGGTGCATTAAAAAGGTCTTCATATCTGTATGTCCACGGCTCATAATAATCGTCAATCGTCGGCATTGGCGGACTGCTGAAAATATTAAGCAGTCTGTTCCATCTGCCGCGCATCTTAGGTTTGAGTATATCACCTTTTATTTCCCAGCCGCCTTTGTATTCTGACTGTTCTTCCCATTTAGTGGGATAGCCGGTCCCGGGTTTCGTCTCAACATTATTCCACCACATATATTCAGCGCCTTTTCTGTCAGTCCAGAGATTTTTGCAGGCGATGCTGCAGGTGTGGCAGCCGATACATTTATCAAGATGAAATACCATTGAAATCTGTGTTCGTATATTCATCATTCCTCCTTTGATGACGGTATCGTTAAAAGGTAACTTTATCTATTTTTCTAATTGCAACGAACGAATCGCGATTTATACCGGTCGGCCCCCAATAATTCATAGAATAGGTAAATTGACTGTAACCTCCGGCAAGAAGAACGGGATTCAGTCGTGTTCTTGTCAAACTATTGTTCATTCCGGCTCGTTTATTGCCGCGCAAAGGGGATTTGGGCACGGAAATAGTGCGCTCGGTCGCATGATAAATCCAGCAGGTTCCGGAGGGAATTCTCGAGCTTACAACAGCTCTCGTAACCACAACCCCGTTGTCATTGTATACCTCCAGCCAATCGTTATCATTTATTTCCATTCTTTCGGCATCCTTTTCGCTAATCCAGCATGGCTCAATACCTCTTGACAGTGTCAGCATTCTTAATGTATCCCCATATGTTGAATGAATATGCCATTTTCCATGAGGAGTAATAAGGTTAAATTTTTCTGCACCAATTCCATCGGGTGAGTTTCGCAGATCTCCCAACGACTTCCAATCAAATTTAGGTTTATATACCGGAAAATTCTCACCGAAATCGATAAACCATGGATGATCAAGATATATATGCTGTCTTCCGGTCAATGTGCGCCACGGAATGAGACGTTCTTTATTTAGCGTCCATGCCGAATAAGCCCTGCCGTCATTACTGTTGCCCGACCAGCAGGGGCTGGTCAGAAGTCTTTGCGGCTGCTGCTGAAGCTCGAGAAAGCTCAGCTTTCTGCCTCTCTGCCTGGCAAGGTCGGAAAGTTTAACTCCGGTCTTTTTCTCCATAAACTTAAAGCCCTCATAGCCGGCATCGCCATTGGTCTCGGGAGCAAGATAAAGCGTGATATTGGCAGCATCTATGACATCCTCAAGGCTTGGATATTTTTCTCCATTCCATTCAACGCATCTTGTACGTCTCGGATCAACAGTTCCTCCAACCGGACTTTGCATCAGATTATCATAAAATTTTTTGACAGGTATATGCGCTCCGTGAGCCCCGATACCTTTGTCGCGTACGTTTCGTCCCAATGATATGAAATGGTTATATAAGTTTGCATAATCTCTCTTGATTATACTAAAGTGCGGCATGGTTTTGCCCGGAATCGCCTCACACTCGTCTTTATGCCATTTTTCTACCTTAGTCTGAGAGATTTCATCCGGACTATCATGCATAAGCGGCGACATTACCAAGTCTTCAACAGGTTCGCTAAAAGCATATTTCGACAGTTTGCTTACCTCTTTTGCAAGCAGCTTAAAGATCTCCCAATCTGATTTCGCCTGCCATGAGGGATTGACAGCTTGTCCGAGCGGATGAATATATGAGTGCATGTCGGTAGTATTGAGATCGTTTTTCTCGTACCACATCGCTGCAGGCAGCACTATATCGGAATACAGAGCCGATGTATCCATTCTAAAATTAATATCTATGACAAGATCCATCTTTCCCCGCGGAGCAGGCTCACTGAACATTACCGTTTTTACACTATCTTTTGCCCGCTCGTTTGAAATCATATTATCTGACGCCCCGAGGTAATGACGCAGGAAATATTCATGCCCTTTGGCGCTTGTGCCGATTGCATTGCCTCTCCAAATCATCCAGATTCTAGGCCAGTTCTCTTTTGAATCGGGAGAATCTATGGCAAATTTCAGTTTTCCCGATTTGAGCCGATCAATGATATATTTAGAAACATCGGAATCGCTTTGCGCTCCATCTTTTCTGGCATTTTTTACAATTTCAAAAGGATTTTTGTCAAACTGCGGATAGGACGGCATCCAACCCATTTTTACTGCATCATTTATAAGATCTGCAACATGTCCTTTTGCCCATTTGGCATTTTTAGGCACAGATGCATATTCCGTAAAATCTCCCTCATATCGCCACTGATCGCTATTCATATAATGCCATGTCGGCGCTTGCTGAAAACGCGGGGGTTTTATCCAGTCTCCCGCTGAAGCGATAGCTCCCCATGGTGCAGCCGGTGCAAGCTTTTCCTGGCCCACGTAATGGTTCATTCCTCCGCCGTTATTGCCGGGGCATCCGGTAAGCAGCAGCGCAGTAGCGGCAACCCTGTATCCCTGATCGTTGTGGTACCAATGATTTATCCCGGGACCTATGATCACCATTGATTTTCCGTTTGTATGCTCGGCATTTCCTGCAAATTCGCGGGCAAATCGTATGACGGTTTTTCTCCCGATTCCCGTAATCTTTTCCTGCCATGCAGGCGTATAAGGCTTTGTATCGTCGTAATCGGAGGGATAGTCTCCTCCAAAACCCATAGAAACGCCGAATTCAGCCATGATCAGATCAAATACGGTGGCAACCGTTATATCACCATCTTTTGTCTTTAATCGTTTTGTCGGAACATTCCTGATCGATTCTCTTTTGTCCGCAAAATCGTTAAAAGAAATCGGGATAACTTCATCGTATTCATCTTTAAAACTGATTACCGGATCTATCGGGCTGTTATCTAATCCGTCCTCAAGCTTAAGATTCCATTTTCCAGTCTCTTTTTTATCCCATCTAAAACCGACCGTGCCTTTAGGCATACGCGGTTCATTGCTGTTTTGATCATAGATTAAAAACTTCCAATCTCCGTTTTCAATATCGCCGTAGCGGGAAATCCTGTTGGCTCTGACATTTTGTCCCGCTCTGTAGTTGCCGCTTACCGGATTTTTTTCAAGTTCTATGAGAAACGGCATATCTGTATACTGTTTTATATAACTGACAAAATAAGGAACGGTTCTGTCCGCATAAAATTCTTTCAGAATCACATGATTGACAGCCATCCAAAAAGCTGTGTCCTGTCCGGCCTTTGTCGGAATCCACCAGTCTGCATATTTTGAAACCTGACTGAAATCAGGAGATATAACAACAAGTTTGGATCCGTTGTGCCGTGCCTCGGCTAAAAAATGGACATCGGGAGTTCTGGTCATATTGGGATTTGTTCCCATAACAACGATAAATTTACCGTTATACCAGTCCGCGCTTTCTGCAACATCAGTCTGGTCACCCCAGATTTCAGGAAATGCAGGAGGAAGATCGCAATACCAATCATAAAAACTTAGATGAACTCCTCCGAAAAGCTGCGAAAATCGTGTTCCGGCGGCAAACGAAAAGAATGACATGGCAGGAATCGGAGAAAAACCGAAAACGCGATCAGGCCCCCATTTTTTAGCTGTATATAAGCATGAGGCCGCAATTATTTTAATTACATCGTCCCATTTGGTGCGCCGAAATCCGCCTTTGCCTCTTGCCTTCTGATACCTTGAACGCTTTTTGTCATCTTCAACAATTGATGCCCATGCATCCACCGGATTATCGTGCGTCTTTTCGGCTTCCTGCCAAAAATCTAAAAGCACTCCTTTGATATAAGGATATTTTACTCTTATAGGGCTGTAAACATACCATGACGCAGAGATACCGCGCTGGCATCCGCGCGGCTCATACGGCGGAAGTTCGTTACTAAATTGAGGATAATCCGTCTGCTGCAGTTCCCATGTTACAACGCCGTCTTTTACATAAACACCCCATGAACATCCTCCTGTGCAGTTAACCCCATGCGTGCTTCTCACTATTTTATCGTGCTGCCATCTGTTTCTGTAAAATTCTTCCCACTGCCTTAGCTTAGGATTGGTTATATCTTTTATCCATCCCATTTAGCCTGCCTCCTTTTTAAGCCTTTTTTATAAGAGCGCGCCTAACGCCGGACAGACGATTTCTCCATATGATCGGCATAGAAATTATAAGAATGGCAAAAACCGCCGCTGCATACATGAACAGATCCTGTCCTTTATTTCTATTGGTTTTCGATTCGGATGAGTAGCGTAAAAAAGATATGATACCGGCTCTTTCCTTTTTCGTTATCGGTCTGTTTTTATAAACAGGTTTCATAGTGGGAAACGGAACGGATTTGAGTACAATATTTAGTCCGTTTTTACCGAGCTGTTTATATACAGCTGTAAGATTGGGACCTAAACTGCCGCCTGCCGCCTTAATGGAATTAACAGAGTGACAGGATATGCATGCCGCTCCTCCATTTTCAAAAGGTTTTTGACCGGTAAAAAGTTTTATTCCTGCCGTTGCCGCTTCCGGCAAAGCAGGCGGAACGTCTGCAAACAGATTAACCCCGGATAGAGCAACAAGCATGATGATTATTCCTGAAAACAGCTTAGAAATCATTGTATTACCCTCCTTACTGCTATTTAACTTTATAAAGATTATAGAATTTCTTTGAGCTTGTCAACAGTTAATTAATATTTTATTTTTTTCCAAAGTAATAATCATTATAATAAAAGGGCATCAATATAACGATCATTTGTATTATGAGACCACTGTACAGTAAGCTGTGAATATGCTTATTGTGCAGTGGTCTCATTATTATAAACTGCATATATTATAAGATTTTATCTATATCATTTTCGTATCGCATTGCCGCTTCACTTTTTATCAATTTCAGATAAGCTGTCTGCAATGAAAATGATATATCCGAACTTAATCGCTAAGTTTATTTCAGGTAATACGGCAATAATTTCAGCCTGTGTATTTACTGATGTCGTAAACGATTTTCTGTTAGGCGAAGGAGTTGACATGGCCGTATATCATACGGGAGGCAGCGGCATTGACAAAAATGCAAAACGGGCGAATCGTGAAGTCTTTGAAAAGATGACGGCAGTATTTATTTCGCAATCAGCTCTCGATATATAGGAGTTTAGTCCGATGTTTATCATATCAAAGATTTTTGTATTGCCGCTCCAGTCTTCTAAAACATTTACTCTTCTAAAAATTCATTTGATGCTAATTGCTGCAATATTTATTCAAAACCTAAAAAACTTGCAAATCTATTTATTGTGACAGATCTCAGCGACAAAAAGGGGTACATCTACACGGCAGCAAGTATAGTTGCCGCAAGCTTGATGTATATCCTTACGAAACTTGCAGTAAGCTCTGTAAATATCTACTCCCTTATGGGAATCTACTTTTCTGCAGCTTTTTTGACCGGCATGATATCATCGAAAATCTTTATAAAAATAGATCTGTTTTATGAACTTAAGACGCACCTATTCCTAATAGTTGTGCTATCTGGTTTAACAATAGTAGGCGCTTATTTCTGGTTTTTGTCGATAGATCATGCAGGCGCTGCCACTACATCACTGCTTGCAAAAATGCAAACAATTTTTACCGTAGCTGCCGGAGTTATTCTACTTAAGGAGCGATTCGCCAAATCAGCATGGATTGCTGTAGTTGGAACTATTATAGGCAGTATACTTGTTGTTTATAAAGGCGGACATGTTGATTTTCAGGGTGTGCTGTGGATGAGTATATTTTCTGTGAGTTATGCTCTGCAGGCGTATCTGGTAAGAAGGGTTGCGGCATCGGTTGATATGATTGCATTAACCGTATGGCGTTCATTTTTTATCGCACTTTTTTTTCTGAGTGCTGCCTTGTCAGAAGGAAACTTTCATGTACCGCAAATCGGTTATTTTATAGTTATTTGCATTGCAGGAATAATGGGAGCATACCTGTCAAAAGGGTTCCAATATCTGGCGTTCAGACATCTTCCTATCTCAACGGTTTCCGTGCTGACAAACGGCGAATCTGTTTTAACTTTAATTCTTGCTGCCGCATTTCTTAATGAGCGTTTGAGTCTAATAAATATATCCGGAGGAGTGCTGATTATTGTCGGCGCCGTTTTTCTTATAACTCACCTTACGCATCAAACGTAGTCTCGGCAAAAAAGAGAAAGTGTTAAGGTTCCTACGCAGTCAGACAATGCTTTCTCTTTTTGTCCTTTAGGCGGCAGCAGTAACATATGATTGTTTTATTAGTGTTACTTGAAGAGATCGCTGTACAGTAAGCAATTTCGCAGCAATATCAGCTTTTTACGGTCAAGACAAACTTCTGCATAATTACCGGTTAGTTCGTCAAGTTTCAATTTCTAAATCTTGCTGTTTATTTGACTTCTGTGAAAGCGTTCATTGTGCAGTAGTTTCGCAACAGTTTGTAATTTTGCCGACTAAAGTTTTATACGTTTTCTTATGGCTTCATACAGCACGGCATTTTTGTGCCTTCTGTAATCAGTAAGATCTCTCCTGCTGTGCAGAATATGCAGATAATAGAGAGTAGCTATAAAGATCGTCCCTCCAATTATATTTCCTATTGTTCCCGGAATACCGAGTTTTATAACCCAATCTATCATATTAAATGGTGCTCCGGCTATCGCTCCTATAAAAACTTCAGCTGAAGAAAGCACCACATGTGTCAGCGAGCCAATGCCTATCATAAAGATAATTATCCAGATTGCTATCAGTTTTGCCACTCTGTCTTTTACTGCCAAAACCAGCCATGTCATCAATGTCATAAGCATGCCTGCAAATATCGCACTGATAAATGTTTCTATGATGGAACGATGCATTTTGTAGTCTGCAAGCTCGATAAAATGTGCTTTTGCGAAAATCCCAACGGAAGCGATTCCTCCGATCGCTATAAGTGCCAGAATTATCGCAACACCAAGAAAATTACCGATATATGTTATTGTCCATAATCTTAGTAATTTGGAAATTTCTCCGTCACGTTCTAAAATAGGGGTAATCGGAATTAAAAAATTTGCCGTAAAAAGATCGGTGTTTGTCAGTTTTAAAATGAAAAACCCGAGTGGAAGAATAACCGATGCTACTATTAAACTGATTTGTTGATTTGCTATTCCGCCTGATGCCGCAGCGGAAGCAAGCGCTCCGAGCGTTACACTTATTCCGCCTATTATTCCCGAAAAAAGCAGCTCAAGCGCTGATCTGGAAAGACGTTTTTTTCCTTCATCGACCGTTTTCTCAAAAACATACAACGGATCGCCTTCTTTGTCCTCGCGATTTTTGATGGCAGCAAGCATAACAGAAAAGCGATTTTCATGGTATTTCTCGTCCTCTGCTATCTGAAGTAAAATCTTTTTTGACTTTTCATCCGGAGCAATATTTGCATATTTTCGGTAGCTTATTGCTGCCTGAGCTTCAAGAATCTGGTTAAACCGGAGTATATCTTTATCGTTAAGCAATGTTGATACCAATCTGACTGCATCATTAGTTCGTTGAGTATCAGGTTCGGGCTCGATACCTGCAGAAGCTAAAAGTTCTCTGAGCATATCTGAATGCAGCTGTTCTGTTTTGGAGATAAACCTGAGTAAAATTGCCAAATCTTTATCTTCGACTTTTTTTATCTCATAATGATATACTCTTTTGGCGATTTTCTCCTGATTATACAGCTCTTCGAGGGCTTTATAAAACGGCATACTTAAACTATAACATAAAGTGGTACTTTGGCAAATTTATGACTGAAGACATAAGTCCTGAGCATTTCTGTCTACGTCAGACACAGGCAGGATGCCTGTGATACACTGAAGAAACTGAGATTGCTTCGCTTCGCTCGCAATGACGGAGGGGGAAAATGCTTACGATGACAGAGAGAAAATATCCAAGGCAATGACCTTTTCCTTCTGTCACTGCGAGGCCGTAGGCCGCGGCAGTCTCAGTGTATCATAGGCATCCTGCCTGTGGTGAGATTGCTTCGCTTCGCTCGCAATGACGGAGGGGGAAAATGCTTACGATG
>CAJVZA010000058.1 GCA_913009315.1 uncultured Hippea sp. | reverse complement strand
CCGTCAGGTTGAAGCTATAGCGGCAGCCTTAAAAGGCAGAGATAAGATTACGGTTATCGCCGACAATCAAAAACAGGGTAAAAGCATAGGACTTAGTCTGATTGTAGTTTTTATTATGAAACTATTGCATATAAGCCGGGTATCAAAATTCTACATCTTTTATCAATAAAAACCCCCGCATGATTCCATTCTTCCGGCTGAGATACCCTTGTTTTTAATCAACTACAGAGAAATAAGCCTGTCGGTCTTAGCCGATACGGATGAAATCAAGGAGTTTTGTCAAATGCAAAGAGCCTGTTGATAAATGTCATTGCCGGGAATAGAGTGACGGAACAATCTCAAAAAACGTTGACAATAAAGGGATTGCCACGCACCTTTCGGTGCTCGCAATGACAAATAGGAGTTTATCAACAGCCTCCAAAGAGGCGACCCCGAAAAACCGAGATGTTCACAATCTTTGTTTTCGGATAACAAGCTTGACGCATAAACCGGGCTTATTGTCTTCAAAGATAAGATCGGCATTGTGCAGTCCGGCCACAGCTTCGACAAGACTCAGTCCAAGACCATTCCCCGGAGTATGCCTTGACGTGTCAAGTCTGACGAATCTTTTTGTTATATTCTTATAATCTTTGCTGTTTACGCCCTGGCCGCTATCTAAAACCGAAATTTCAACGTATTTTTCGTTTTCTTTTACATAAATGTCTATAGTTCCGCTTTCAGGTGTATATTTTACAGCGTTGTCTATTATGTTGCTGATGGATTGAGCAATAAGATGTCTATTGCCTTTGATTGTTATTCCCTCCGTTATATGAACATGAAACTCTATGGATTTATCTTCAGCCAAAGGGCGATATAATTCTGCAACATCTAAGGTTATATTGCTTATATTTATATTTTTCCATGATTTTTTGGCAGCTTCCGATTCTGCCTGAGCTATTTCAAGAATGCCGTTGAATGTCTTAATTATGTTATCCATATCACCTATGGTTTTTTCTAAAACCTCACCGCAATCGTCCCCGTTTTTATTGATGAGACTTATTTCCAACCTGTTTCTTATTCTATTAAGGGGGCTTCTTAAATCGTGGGCTATATTATTAGTCACCTGTTTTGCTTCGGTAATCAGCTGTTCTATTTTATCCAGCATTTCATTCAACTGTTCGGCTATCATATCAAACTCATCATTCCTGTCGCTTATCTTTATTCTGACAGATAGATTGCCGTTCATAATAGCTTGATGCGCTAAATTTATATTATCGATATGCCAAAGCACACTTTTTCCTAAAGATAACCCCAATGCTATGATTAAAATAACTATGATTCCGAATATTAAAGCCATAACGGCAAACATTGTTTCTCTCAAATCCTCTGTTCCGCGAATACCTTGCGCTATAAGCATCCTATATCCGTTTTTGAAGCTCAAGGTTATCATAGGCCAGTATCCGTCGCCATCCTTGACACTGCCCTCTATATCTTTTTTTGCCACCCAAATATTCATAACATTTTCATCTGTTTCTAAGTCCGGGGGCCATTCTTTTAGATCTCCTGCTTCCGGTTCTCCTTTTTTATTTATCAACAGATAATATCTATGATCTTCTCCTTTGTACTGACGGTGAGCCGTGATATATTTCTTGATGGCATCGATACCTCGACTGTTGTATATCATTTCCACCTTTTTGCTTTCCCTGATCAAATTTGCCTTTGTTTGATCCTGCACAAAAGAACCGATAAACCAGTACAGAAACAGAAAAATAACCCCGAAAATAAAGATGTAAATTAAAGAATATTTTAAGGATAACTTGATAGCTGTTGTATGCAGCAATTTTTTTATCCTATCCCTCGATTTTATACCCGACTCCTCTTATTGTCTTTATAAGCTGTTTATCAAAATCTTTATCAATCTTTGATCTCAGTCTGCTTATATGAACATCAATTACATTAGTCTGCGGATCAAAATTATAATCCCAGACATTTTCAAGCAGCATTGTTCTTGTAACTATATGATCTTTGTGACGTACCAGATATTCCAACAGCCTAAATTCTCTTGGTTTTAGTTCTATTTTTTTGCCGCCTCGCGTAGCAGTATAGTTCTCGAGATTTATTTTGAGGCTGCCTGCCTGAAGAGATTGTCCTGAGATTTCCTTGCCTCTTCTGAGCAGGGCTTCTATTCTGGCTAAAAGTTCGGAGAAAGCATACGGCTTTGCCAAATAATCATCGCCGCCGGCCTTTAGCCCCTCCACCTTTTCATCAACATCACCAAGAGCGGATAATATCAAAATCGGCATTTTCTTTTCTACCGACCTCAACATCTTTATTATGCTCAGCCCATCTATACCGGGCAGCATACGATCCATAATAATTAAATCATACTCGTTATTCATGGCAAAATACAATCCATCGCTGCCCTCTGCAGCATAATCGACAGTATAACCGTTTTCATTGAGTCCTTTTGCAATATATTCTCCGGTTTCTCTATCGTCTTCAATCAAAAGGATCTTCATACCTTATATATAAAATTTAATAAAGACTATGTCAAATTACAAAATGTTAATGTTCGGGAAATGCTATCTTAATAATCATGATATATAATGCGTCTAACAATATTATACAGGAGGTTAAAATTAAATTTTTTGGAAACATAGCGGAATATGCCTATTAATAAAGGTGTTCTGAAACTGAATATTTATAAAAAACAAAGAGGGAAATAAAATGAATAAAATTAAGATTGGAATTATCTTATCTTTTATAATCTTAATCGCTGTTGCTATAAGCGGTTACTTTTATTTTGAAGAAGAAGGCAATTTCCATGTTGTAACCAAAAACGAATTATACAGAAGCGCACAGCTGGATAACGATGAGCTTAGCTATTATCTCAAGAAATATCATATAAAAAGCGTTTTGAATCTAAGAGGAAAAAGCCCGGATTCACAATGGTATAAAAATGAAATTAAAATATCCAAAAAATTTGGTGTTATTCACTATGACTACGGCTTCTCCGCATCTCATCTGTTAAGTATAAAAAGAATGAGAACCGTTGTTGCTCTCTTAGAA
This sequence comes from uncultured Hippea sp., assembly GCA_913009315.1. Classification (GTDB taxonomy): domain Bacteria; phylum Campylobacterota_A; class Desulfurellia; order JAADFJ01; family JAADFJ01; genus JAADFJ01. The sequence goes on along the minus strand of CAJVZA010000058.1, from coordinate 9,948 downwards.
AAATTACCGGAACCAATACTGATACATTGCAAAGCCGGAGCAGACAGAAGCGGCTTGATCGCAGCTTTATGGATGTATAAAATAAAACATTATTCTTTTAAAAAATCTTTTGAACAATTATCTGTCTTGTTCGGACATTTTCCGTATCTTGGCAGCCCAACTGTTGCAATGGATAAAAGCTTCATAAGATCAAAAGATAATTTGTTTGTGAAAAAAGAGGGTATATGATTACGGATATGCATGATATTATAATGTTTTCGAAAGAATTTTTGCTGCATCCGACGACAGTAAGTTCGATAGTTCCGTCTTCCAAAGCCTTATCTTCAACAATAATTGATAAAGCTAATCTTAAAAACGCTAAAGTTATCTTTGAGCTTGGCTGCGGCAGCGGTGCCATAACAAGAGATATAGTATCAAATCTTTCCGACGGTGCCGTTTTTATTGCTTTCGATACAAATCAAACCTTTACGAAAATAGTAAAACGGAAGTATCCCGGAGTTATTGTTATAAACGATTTTGCCGAGAATGTTGAGAAATATATGAAACAGTATTCTATCGACAAGGCAGATGTGATAATTTCTTCGCTTCCGTGGGCTGCTTTTAGCCATGTTGCGCAGAGCAGGCTGTTGAGAATTATCTATAGAATATTGAATCCGGGTGGAAGTTTTTTAACATATATATATCTTCATACCTTTGTTTTCCCAAGCCAAAACAGATTTAGAAAGATTTTAAACAGAAAATTCAAAACAATTAATATTTCAAATGCCGTATGGGCAAATCTGCCTCCGGCAGCTGTAATAAGATGCATAAGGTAAATCCAAAATATCATGCATCTGTCAAAGAAAAAATACTCCTACTGCATGACTATATATATGAAAAGATTGATGCATGGATCAAATCTGTTTATCTGCCGGATACCGTTGCTGCGGCATCATCGATGCTTACAGATATATTGCCGGGAACAGGTAAATATATTACCAATAATCTTATTGCATCGGCTGCCAACATATTGACAGTAAAGCTGATGCAGAAAAAAGATTTACATATTGCGGCAAAAGCGAGAAATTCTAAGAAAATACTTATTATAAGTGATTTAAATATGGGTGATTCCGTAAATCTTCAAAGCGTTGCGTTGGCGGTAAAAAAAGTTTTCCCTGAGTCAAAAGTAGATTATGCCGTAAACAAAAGTATGTATAACCTTATTGTTTTCAATCCTTATGTTGACAGAGTATTTAATATTTTGTCTACTTCCAATATCTATATGAGTTCAAAATCCGTAAGTTCTCTAATTGATTCGGAAAAATACGATATCGTCGTAAATTTATGTCCGTTTTTCAAAAAGAATCATATTATCGGCAATAAACAGCTGCCTTTTATAGACTACGGATCACTATCAATAAGACTTGTTCATAATGAGCTTTACTCCAATGGTTTGAATCATGTATCATACCAGGCTTATCACTATTTTTCGAATCTGTTTTGTAAGGCAAAAAAGATTAACAGCTCTGCGGCACGAAAAAGCGTTTTTGCAACATCAATATGGATACCCGATGAATCTATACGTATGGCCGGGCAATTCTTGTTTAAGAACGGGTTGCTGCGTAGTGAAGGATTGGTTCTTTTTAATTCTGACGCTACTTCAAAATATACACGGCTGCCTTTTGATATTCAACTAAATATATTGAAAAGTTTATGTAAATCGGACTCGGTTCAGGCCATCCTTCTAACCTCCGGACATACCTACATAGGTATTGAAAACAAGCTGCTGAACGCTCTGCCGAGTCACAATAAAGTTACTGTAATTCCAAAAGAGATGCCCATTGATGTTTATGCAGCTCTGATAGATTTCTGCGATGTCTTTGTTACGGCGGATACAGGAACCATGCACATTGCTTCGGCAAAAAAATTTAACGAATCGGGAGATGAATTAAGAAATAAAACAGCTGTTTTCTCAGTTTTTGGAGCCTCATCAGCTCGAATGTACGGCTATGATTCTTATAACGGGAATTTTTTAAAACCAGGGCAAAACAAGCCGTCCAGATTGTATATCTCTAAAGCTCCATGCAGAAACATCACATGCATAAATAAAAAAGCAAAAAAATGCAGAAATGTCAGATGCTTTGAAGGCATAAGCGGATTTGAAATAGCAAAAGATATAATAATCTATTTATCTAAGGACAGATAGATTATGAAATTAATTTTATTGATTGTCGTATCGTACATAATCGGTTTTTTTACGGCCATTCCTATAGGCGCAACGCAGGTAGAGATGGCCAAAAGATCGATATCGGGCTATTTCAAAGAGGCCATGATGGTTATCACAGGTTCAGTTGCATCGGATATGATATACGGTTTTATAGCCATGTTCGGAATAGCTCCTTTTTTGAAAGATGAAAAGGTAGAGGCATTTTTCTGGTTTGTCGGCGGAATAATATTGATTATTTTAGGTGTTTTTACATTAATTTATAGCGATAAAAGCAGCTCTAACAATACCAAAAAGGCAACGCTGTTTAAATCTAATACATCACTGTTTATAGGATTTTCTCTCGCCGCTACAAATCCTCCGATAATATTCTGGTGGTTATTTTGTTTTGAATTTATAAAAAGCATAGGTATTGTACCTTCTTCTGCGTCAATGTATGCCATTATTTTTATTTTGTCCGCCGGATTAGGCATAGTATCATATTTAGTCGGTCTAACTCTGTTTTTAAAAAAAATGGGCAAAAAGATATCCCCTGAAATAGAATACAAGATTAACAGGATAATGGGAATTTTATTAATTGCATTCTCTTTATATTTCCTGCTTAAATCTACAGAAGTTTTTGTAAGATTCAAAATATGACTCACAGACAAAAAGAGATTTAGATTGATGTCCGACAAAACACCTGTTCATGTTGCCATCATTATGGATGGCAACGGAAGATGGGCTCTATCTCTCGGTAAAAACAGAACATACGGACACTATATAGGTTCTAAAGTTGTGGATAAAATAACAAAAGCAGCATCCGGTATAGGTATAAAGTATTTGACGCTTTATACTTTCTCTACAGAAAATTGGAAAAGGCCGAAATCAGAAATCAGATTTATTATAAGTCTTTTGAATATATATTTAAAAAAAACAGAAAAGTTATTCTGCGAGAACAATATAAAATTCAATTTTATAGGAAATATAAAAGCATTCCCCGAAAAAACACAGAATATACTTCAGAGCGTTACTCAAAAAACAAAACACAATGAAACGATGACTTTGACTTTAGCTTTGAACTATGGCTCACGCCTTGAAATAACCCAAGCCTGTAAAAAAATAGCCAAGGATGCCAAAGAAGGAAAGTTATCGATCAAAGATATATCCGAAGGTACTATAAACAGCTACCTCTGCACAAAAGGTATGCCGGATGTTGATCTTTTGATAAGAACAGGCAGCGAAAAAAGGATAAGCAATTTTCTTTTATGGGAAGCATCATACGCTGAATTTGTTTTCTTAGATAAATACTGGCCTGAATTTACAAAATCCGACTTTATAAAAGCCATAAAAGAATTTAAAAAAAGGCAGAGAAATTTTGGCGGACTTAGGCAAACTATAAAATTATTTAACGGAACGTCTTAGATGCATATTATAGACACTATTCAAAATATTATTCTTCCCAATATATCGCACCTTGGCATTTGGGGCTACTGGATACTGTTTTCGGCTGCTCTGCTTGAAACTATTTTGATCGTGGGTCTTTTTATGCCAGGCTCCACAATTGTCTTAATTTTTGGAGCTTTGGCTGCAAACGGTTATTATGACTTTGGCGATCTTATGTGGTTTGCCGTTATTGCAGCACTTATAGGTGATAACATAAATTATTACATAGGCAGAAAATACGGATACTCGTGGGCTAAGAACAAACGGTTTATAAAAGAGAAACATTTCGAAAAGGGGAGATATTTTTTTAATACATACGGCGCAAAAGCTCTGTTTCTCGGCAGACTTATCCCCGGATTAAAAGAAACTTTCCCGTTTATTGCCGGAAGCGTTAAGATGGATATGAGGAAATTTCTTTTCTGGGATCTGCTTGGCTGTATAGCATGGAGTCTTGAGTTTTTATCTGTCGGATATCTTTTCGGTTCATCGCTTTCTTTGGCAAGGGCATGGCTCGGACATCTAACACTTCTCCTTGCTTTTATATTTTTGCTGTTTGTTCTGTTCTATATGATTAAATTTTTAATAATAAAAGACGGAAAAAGTATTTGGCAATTTCAGAAATCTTTGTTTTATTCCATAAAAGAAAATCCTGATGTGGAAGCTTTTACTAAGAAACACTCAAAACTGTTTGACTTTTTGGCAAAAAGAGTTGATAGAAAGAAATTTTCCGGTTTGCCGCTTACACTTTTATCAATATCCTTTGTTTATCTTTTTATAGCTTTTATAGGAACACTTTTGGATGTAATGCACTTTGGTCAAATAGCTCAGTTTGATCTGATGTTTTCTAATCTTCTTGCAAGTTTCAGAAGTCTGTCTCTCGTTAAGCTATTTTTATTTATAACTATGCTTGGCAATACAAAAACCATAATAATTATTTCTTTAGCGGTTTTGATTATCCTGATTATTCATAAAAAGCATAATTACATACTTCCCTTATCAGTAACAGTTATCTTCACGGTTTTAAGCGATAATCTGATAAAATATTTGGTGGGAAGACAAAGGCCGCTTGCTGCAGTATATCATGAATCTTTTTATTCTTTTCCGAGCGGACATGCCGCAATCGCTGTTGCCTTCTATGGTTTTATTGCATATATCCTGATAAGAGAAATAAAGAATCTCAAGAGCAGACTTAATATAGCCTTTGCCGCCTTTCTTATAATATTTCTAACAGGATTAAGCAGAATTTATCTATCCGTGCACTATTTCAGCGATGTATGGGCAGGCTATATGCTGGGTGCTTTGTGGGTTATAACAGGCATAGCAATTAGTGAATATTATTTATTCAAACATAAAAACGGCAGCAGTCACACAATAAACCCATCAGTAAAAATCGTATCCATCGCTTTGATTGTTTTATCTCTGTCAGGGTATGCATATTTGGGATACACATTTAAACCTGAATTATTAAAACTACCGCAAATAAAAACCGTACCTATAGATAACATAACAACTATATTTAAAAATAAAAAGTTGAAATATACCTATACTATTATTGGAGCAAGACAGGAACCGGTAAACTTTATAATTGTGGCAAAAAGCGACAAAGAGCTCTTGAGTGCCATAAGAAATGCAGGCTGGTATTTGGCAGATAAACTAAATCTGAATTCTGTGGAAAGATTTATGGAAGCACTCATTTCAAGCAGGCCGTACAATAAAGCGTCCATATCGCCTGATTTTTGGGATTACAGAGTAAATAATTTCGGTATAGAGAAACCTACAAAAAGCGTAAAGGTAAGACATCACGGTAGAATTTGGAAAACGCCATTTACTATCAACGGTGAAAGGATTTATGTTGCGGCTTTGAGTTTTGATGAAGGATTCAGGTGGATTGTACATAAAATAAGCCCTTATGTGGACAACGAAAGAGACTTTTTCTTTAAAAATTTGAAAAATAACGGTTTGATAAAAAAATACAGACTTATACGATTAACAAAACCGTTCACAGGCAAAAATTTCTATGGAGATCAATTTTTCACAGACGGCAAAGCATATATAGTGTGGATTAAAGATTAAAAATATGTTATGAACAAAAATATTATAGCCCTTGGATTTGTCAGCTTTTTTACGGATACAGCAAGCAGCATGGTTACGTCTATTCTGCCGATTTTTATCGTATATATTTTAGGCGAAGGCGTTGATAAGCTGGGGTTTGTGGTAGCTATTGCTGTTTTTGTATCGTATGGATTTAGAATATTTTTTGGATACTTAAGCGATAAATACGGCGTAACCAAGCCTTTTTTAACTGTAGGATATTTGACTTCGACTGTTACAAAACCTTTGCTCTATTTTACTTCTAATTGGCATCAGATTGCCGCTTTAAGAGGAATAGAAAGAATGGGAAAAGCCATAAGGAGTGCGTCAAGAGACTCTTTGATTTCTGCTTATGCAGGCAAAGAAAGCGGCAAAGTATTTGGTTTTCATAAAACAATGGATACAGCAGGCGAATTAACAGGAAGTATAATCGCATTTTTAATCCTGTTTTATGTAGGTAAAAGTGAAGAGATTTTCAGAAATATATTTGCACTGACTCTTATCCCTGGAATATTGTCTGTTTTGATAGTTTTATTTTTTGTAAATGACGCACCGCTCATTGAAAAGCAAAATAAATTTGATTTTAGTAAAGATTATTCACTGCTTCCAATATTGTTGGTGTATTTTGGATTTATATTTTTTATGTTTAATGATTCTTTCTATATAATCAAAGCTAAAGAAACAGGATTCAAGATAGCGTATATTCCTTTGCTTATTGTTTTGCTCAATCTTACGCAGACATCATTAAGTTATTTTTCAGGCATAAAGATAGATAAAATAGGGCCTGGAAAAATGCTTTTATTCTCTTTCGTGCTTGGAATATTATCTATGGTGAGCCTGTATTTTAAATTTATAATTATAGGATTCATTTTACTTGGAATTTTTACGGTTATAAGTTTGAATGCAATAAGGACTTATATTTCAATTAAAGCTTACAACAAAGGTACTGTTTACGGTGTTTTATATGGCGGGGTAGCTATAAGCGGTGCTTTAGGTGCTGTTTCTATCGGTTTAATCTGGAAATATTTTACAGAAGAAAAAGCTTTCTTGTTTTCTATAATAGGACTTATTGTTATCACCATATTTTCTTTAAAAATAGAACATAAAAGCTTTATTTGATTTTCTTTGTCTGTAGATATTTCGGTTCGTTAAAATGAAAATATAATCAAAATCGGCTATCAAAATTTCCAGCTTATATCAATTGTTTTGCCATCGGTATAAATTGAAAAGTCGTTATTGATATGAGATGTGCTGAATAAGTATCCGGTAAAAAAACCGATTGCTGTTCCCATTAAAGTATCAGATAACCAGTGGGCATTTTTATAGATTCTTTCAATGTTGACCGAAAGCGGTATCAAATAGAGAAGAGGCTGATGATAATAAACGGCATAAGGGGTTATAAACGACCATGCAACCGTGACATCTCCCGATGGAAAAGATTGATAATTATTATGAGACCACTGCACAATAAGCAAATTCACAGCTTTTTATGAGGTTTTCTATAGACAAGGCAAACTTCTGAAGGACTAACGGGTTAATTCAAAGAAGTTTAACGAAGTATATGGGAAACCTCATAAAGCCCGCAGGGAAGCCAAAGAAAGGGCAATCTTCAGGAAATTAAAATTCTCAAACTAACCGGTTAGTACCTCAAATTTTAATTTCTAAATCTCACCCTTTCTTTGACTTCTGTGGATATGCTTACTGTGCAGTGGTCTCATTATGTACATTAAAAGGTTTCAAACGTAAAGTATCGCCGGTTATTCTTGGTCTGGCTCTTCCGGCAGTAAATTTTATCAAACCTGTGATAGCTGCAGCAGTCAATCCTGATTCGATAGATGTGTATGAAGCGTTTAGTAATCTGTCGTCTTTTGAAATATAGCCTATCGTTCCCAGCCCTGCGGCTATCGGAAGAACAAAAAACCCGTTTCCAAAAGATTTAACAATGTTCGTAAAATGATTCATTCCATCGTTTTGATGTTTGACAAAATAACTTTTTGCTGCCTTATCCGTAAAAAAACTTGCTCCAATAACTACGGCTGCACCTAATGAAATTTCCCAATTTTTCCCAATTTTATTGATGCTGTAGTTGATATCATTTTCATAGCCGTGGTACAGATAAGGAACAGTTAAATTGCCCGCAAACGCATATAGATAAGAGTTGAGCAAAACAGCAATTATAATACATACTATTACAATAAATCTTCTATGTATCATAGCTTTAAATTGCTCCGGATAATATAAATAGTAATATAAACGACCCTTTTGCGTCAAGCTATTATGATTCATTTAAAACCTCTGATTGCATAATGAGACCACTGTACAATAAACAGATCCACACAGAAGTCAAATAAAGGGCAATCTTCGAGAAACTAAATTCTCAAGGACACTTCTGTTGATTCTAAATGTTTCAAATTGAGAATTCAAAATTTGCGACAAAAGAGAAAACGAATTTGGGACTCGGGATGATCATTCATGGATTGGTAAATGTCCTTTAAATATAAACACTTTCAATTTGTTTCAAATGAATTAAAATTGTTCTATGATTGCTCTGAACGATTTTGCCTATAGCATTACAAATGATATCGGACTTATGGCTTTTGCGATATCAGGTGCTTACAAAGGAATAAACTGTGATCTCGATATCCTCGGTGTCACCGTTCTGGGATTTATGACTGCACTGGGAGGAGGAATTACCAGAGATATATTAGCAAACCGATTACCTGCCGCATTCCTGGGCTATAATGACATCGGCTTTACCTTCACCGGTATTCTTGCTGCCGCAATTACATATAAATTGACAAGAAAAGACATCAGCAAAACTGTTATTATAAAGATATTTGATGCTGTCGGTCTTGCCGCTTTTACTGTAACAGGAGCCGTCGCGGCATATCAAACAAAATTTAATATCGCCGGGATAATACTGTTGTCGTTCAGTACGGCTGTCGGCGGGGGCTTAATCAGCGATCTTTTGACAAATAAGGTTCCTATGGTTCTGAAAGAAGATTTTTATGCAACCTGTGCCATAATAGGCGCTGTGTGGTTTTATATAACAATAAATCTTGGCTTAAATCAAAACGCGGTTATATATACAACATTTTCAATTGTTCTTGCCGTAAGAATTTTGGCAATATCTATGAAATGGCATCTTCCAAAGCTTTAAACTGTGAGATCGCTGCACAATAAACGCAGTCACAGAAGTCAAAGAAAGAGCAAAAATTATTAACTCACCTTACGCACCGAACGCAACCTCAGAGGCAGCAGCGCGTATGAGTGCAGAGTGAGCTAATAATTTTTAGAAAACAAAATTAATACTTTTCAACCAAAACCTGGAAATAGCTTTCAGGATGGTCGCATGACGGACATTTCTTAGGCGGCTCTTCTCCTTCATAAATATATCCGCAATTCCTGCATATCCAATAAACCTTTGTTTCCTTTTTAAACACACTCCCCTGTTCCACATTTTTGAGGAGCTCCTTATATCTTGCTTCGTGATGCTTCTCAACGCTTGCAATTGCTCTGATTCTCAATGCTATCTTCTTGTAACCTTCATTTTCTGCAATATTTGCAAACTCAGGATACAACTCAGCATGTTCAAAGTGCTCACCTGCAATAGAAGCTTTGAGATTTTCGACTGTATCTCCCAATGTCAGAGGAACAGCGGTTTCTATGCTTATTTCATCAAGTTTTTTCTCTGAATTTTTATTTAATTCGTCGGCCATTTTGAAAAACCATTTTGCATGCTCCTTTTCGTTATCTGCCGTTTCACCGAAAAGAGCGGCTATTTGTTCATACCCCTCTTTCTTTGCAATCTTTGAATACATTGTGTAGCGATTTCTTGCCTGAGATTCCCCAACAAATGCCTTAGTCAGATTTTCAAATGTTTTGCTCATAGTTCCCTCCTATATTATATTTCGTTTAGAATATACTATAAGTAGGGGAAATGTCAAGGGATAAAAATTATTATTTGATATTTCAGATGCTTTATGCTATATTTAAAGTATGATGAAAACAATAGACAATAAAAAGGCAGCCATGGATATTTTGAGAGCAAAAGCTCTGAAAGTAACTCCTCAGCGGATAGCATTGATAAATGAGATTTCCGATGCCGGACATATTTCTACCGATCAGATTTATAAGAAGATGAAGAATGAGTTTCCGTCAATTTCCGCTGCAACGATTTACAAAATAATAGATATATTCTTGGATAAGCATATTCTCAAAGAGATTCG
>CAJVZA010000057.1 GCA_913009315.1 uncultured Hippea sp. | reverse complement strand
AGAAGTGTGCTCTTCCGATCTAGTGGTAAATGGGGTTTTTTTTTTCAAGCAGAAGACGGCATACGAGATATATCAGTGTGACTGGAGTTCAGACGTGTGCTCTTCCGATCTCATAAACCAACGATCATGGATGTTAGAGCGGAGGATGAATCTTTTAATGCTTTTATGGCTTGTGTCTTTGGTGAATTCCCTAAACAAAAAAGATTGAAATATTTTAAAGACAGCTACAAGTACGTTTTTGATCCCCAAAAATTCCTTTTAAATGGTAAAACACTATCTAAAATATATAAAAATAGACATGCGTCAGCATTGAATATTGGCCTAACTGATTTAGATGTAAACTATAACGACCATAGTGGTCCAGCTTTGTTTGTGTTGGATGGTCAAAAGGCGAGGGATTTGATTGATTTTTGGAACTTGCGAATTGTTCGTAGAAATATATTGCCAATTCCAATACAATGGATTAAAGAATTATCACCATTTTGCAAAGAATTTATTATAAAAAATTTCCGTCCACTTCCAGGAAATCCACATGGTGTTATGATTCATCCCACAGTGATGTTCTCTAGATCGATATCAGACAAAGAAAGTGATAAAATACATAAGAAATATATTAGAGTTGATAAAAAGGATGCTAATTGCATTCAGCAATGGTATCCGCCACTTTGGCACCCCAGTCCCGAGTCTGTGGTTCGGACTACTATGCCAATTGTAAGTGCAGATGAGAAGCATATTGATATCCCCGTAGATGTTGAAAAACCAGTAATTACTTTTGACACTCTTTGGCCAAAGTTTACTAGAAAACATAGAAACAAACATCGTTTTGCTAATGTCGTAAAGATGAGATGTTGGGGAGGCAAAGATCAAATAGCTACAATTTTCCCTTGTGATTATAAAAACCCTATATTCCCAGACTTTCGTTTAGGACGAGAACATCTTTTGTCTACAGCTGAGGAATTAGTCTTTTTTCCAGAATATAAAAATATTTCTGAAAGATGGGAATTATGTTCAGGCACCGATGCTCTCAATGCTTGGCTAAATAAAAACAAAATAATAGCCATTCCTTCAGATGCTGGTAGAGCTACAGAGCAAATAATAAAAACACTAGATGGATTTTGGGGAGTTGGGAAGATTGCCAATTCTGGTACTGTAAAATTACTAAATGATATGTCCAGAAAACCATTGACTCGTAGTGTGCATTTTGCAGAATTTCGGCAAAAGATAAAAGATGCGGCGGGGAAAGATATCTGGCGATATAAAGAATTTGAAACCCTAGTTGAACGCAACGTTGTTGAGCTGGGATTGGATTCTGCGCTTCAATATGCCCTCGGTAAAAATAGATTAAATCATGCGGATTTTAATACAGCAACACCATACAACTTATATAAAAACAGGGGATTACCTCCAACGCCGATATCTAACCCGTCCTTAAAGGCTATACAATATGCTTCCGATGCACCAAAAGGAAATCTGTTGTATTTCTTGAGTTCTGACGGATCAACATTTTTTTTTACAAACTATGAAAAGGAAAAAGAATGGATAAAGATTCACAAAAAGAAGGAATAGTTTATATAAAAACTTTCGGCTGCCAGATGAATTTTCATGACAGCGATATACTCAGGGAATTGCTTATTCAATCCGGTTACATGATTGCCGGTAAACCCGACGATGCAGGAACGATAATCTTCAATACATGTACCGTCAGAGATCATGCCGACAGCAAATTCTACAGCGAGCTTGGAAGATATTCAAAGTCGGACAAAAAAATCATTGTTGCCGGCTGTTTATCGCAAATCGCCGGCCGCAGCTTGATCAAGAGGGCACCGTTTGTGCATGCCGTTGTGGGTCCTCAATATCTATATGAGATTCCCCATATAATAACCGGCGGAAGTGTTGTATTGACCGACGATAATCCGGAATTTTATATCCATAGTCGACCGGAAATTAAAAAGCTTTCGGCATCAGTTGATATTATGTACGGATGCAGCAGATTCTGCAGCTACTGTATTGTTCCTTATACAAGAGGCAGGGAGATTTCGCGCAGGCCCGATGATATATACGATGAGGTTTGCAGAGCTGCTGAAAATGGAGCACGCGAGATTACTCTGCTTGGCCAGAATGTTAATGCCTACAGCTATGAAGATATTGATTTTGCCGCACTTCTCAGGAAAGTTGCAGCAATTTCAGGAATATCGCGCATCAAATTTATGTCTCCCAATCCGGCAAGTATGACCGACAGACAAATAAGAGAGATCTCATATATACCCAAGTGTGTGCCCCATATTCATCTTCCGCTTCAATCAGGCTCAGACAGGATTTTGAAACTGATGAAACGCGGCTATAATAGTTCCGGTTATATGAAAAAGGTTGAGAAAATTGAAAAATATATTAAAGATGCTATATTAACAACTGATATTATTGTAGGTTTTCCCACAGAAACAGAGCAGGACTTCGAGCAGACACTCAAAATTGTCGGAGATGTAGGATTTTTTAACAGTTTTATGTTCTGCTACTCAAAAAGAAGCGGCACGCAAGCCGGTGCCATGGAGGGACAGGTCAGTATGGTCGTATCGAAAGAGAGACTGGGGAGATTGATAGAGTACCAGCAAAATATAACTGTTAAGAAATTAGAGAGGTATAAAGGAAGCATAATGTCGATTTTTGTAGATAAACAGAAAGAGAGCGGATTCGCAGGAAGAACTCGTCAGGATATTGTTATTAACGTAAAAAGCGGGAGCGCAGTTTTAGGCAAATTTGTTCCGGTTGAGGTTTGCGGAATATCAAAACACACCCTGAAGGGAAAAGAGCTTGCGTAAAATAGTAATTATTGATGCGGTTTTTGATGATATGAATAACTGCGCTTACCTGATTTTTAAAGATACCGATGAGCATTTCCAGCTTCAGGTCAGCAAAGATGTAGGAAAAAGGGCAGCACTGCTTTTATATAATGCATTTCCTCTCAACGAAAAAAGCATATACAGCAGTTTTGTAAGACTTGCAGACGGCTTTGGTTTCAAAATAGACTCGGTTGTACTGACTGCCGATCTTAAAAGTGAAGATACGGCGAAACTCGTTATTTCTCAGAATGATAAAACAATTGAACTGCTTATGGATAGCGATGATGCAATTTTGGTTGCGCTGATTTCGCGTGCAGCTATATTTATTGATGACGATAGCGGCTATGATGATGTGGAGAATGATTTGATATCCAATTGGTGCAATTTTTTCTCAAAGGTTTTGTGATTGTCAATATATTAATGACACGCCTATTGATCCATGAATGATCATTTTGAGCTCCGGATCCGGAACACCCGAAATTAATAGAGGTGTTTTAAATTTTCTCAAAGGTTTTATATTAATAATATGCTGAATCAATGTTATGAGGATTTTCTGAACGATAAGGCTGCAAGATCGATTGATGCCGAAAGGATAATCAAAGAGCAGTACGATCCTGTGCGCACGCCTTATGCTGTTGATCGCGACCGCATTCTGTATAGTAAGGCATTCAGAAGACTAAAACATAAAACTCAGGTTTTTATTGCGCCCGAAGGAGATCATTTTATCAGCAGATTGACTCACACATTAGAAGTTTCTCAAATTGCCAGAACCATAGCGAGAGCATTGAAGCTGAACGAAGAGTTATGCGAAGCAATCGCACTTGGTCATGATCTCGGCCATACGCCTTTTGGTCATGCCGGAGAAGAAGCATTAAATGAGATTACCAATGGAAGATTTACCCATGCAAGACAGTCTTTGCGCGTCGTTGACAGCATTGAAAATAACGGATCAGGATTAAATCTTACTTTGCAGGTGAGAAACGGAATAGCGCTGCATTCCAAAGGAACGGGCCATATTATTCCATCCGATAAAAAGATGCTTCCAAATACTCTTGAAGGTCAGATAGTTAGAATTTCCGATCTTATTGCCTATGCAAATCATGATACCGCCGATGCAATCCGTTCATCTTTGATAACGGAAGATCAACTTCCTAAAGAGGTTAAAGAATGTTTGGGCATTACGCATTCAAAACGGATTGCCGCAATGGTAATAGATATTATTGACAATACAATAAAAAATGACTATAAGCAGATCGTGATGAGCGAAAAAGTGTTTGAGGCGCTTAAGCTGTTCAGGACTTTTTTATATAAGGCCGTTTATCATCACAATTTGGTCAGAAATGAGGCCGAAAAGGCAAAAAAGATAGTCAAAGCGCTGTTTTATTATATCTGTGAGTGCAACAAAACAGCTTCAAAAACAGAAGATACAACGCAGTCGACTGTGGATTATATTTCAGGCATGACCGACCAATTTGCCATAAACTATTATAAATCCTGCTTTATACCGAAACCATGGAGATAATATGAGTAATCTGATTGCGATTATCGATTTTGGATCCCAGACCACGCAGCTGTTAGCAAGAAGAATTAGAGAAATCGGCGTATATTCTATCATTATCCCTTTTGATTCATGGCGGGATATTTATAAATATGAAACAAAAGCGGTTGTACTTTCCGGCGGTCCGTCAAGTGTGTACGATAAGGACAGCCCCTCTATACCTATCAACGAAATAGGCCTTCCTGTTCTGGGTATCTGTTATGGAATGCAGCTTATTGTTCGCCAGCTTGGAGGAAAAATTGTCAGCGGGAAAGAAGAATACGGACCTGCAAAATTAAATCGAATTTCCGGTTCTCAGCTTATTAAAGGCGCCGATAATTCAACCGTGTGGATGAGTCACAAAGACAGAGTTGCGGCTATACCTGAAGGATTTAAAACTGTAGGCACTACCGAGAATATAGAATACGCCGCAATAGAAGACAGCAGCAGGAAAATTTACGGCATTCAGTTTCATCCTGAAGTTACTCATACCGAACATGGCAAAAACGTGCTCAAAAACTTTGTTACCGGTATTGCCGGTGCGGCAGCCGACTGGAGCATCGAGCGGTTTATATCTGAAAAGATAGCGACTTTAAAGAAGACGCTTAAAAAGAAAAAGGTACTCGTGGCTGTTTCGGGAGGAGTAGATTCAACCGTTACTGCCGTTCTTTTGAAAAAAGCCGAAACCGATGTTATCCCTGTTTTTATAAACAACGGACTGCTTAGATATAACGAGGAAAAAGTTGTCTTAAATCAACTAAAAAAACTTGGCCTTAAGGTTATATATGAAGATGCATCCGACATATTTCTTACCAGGCTCAATAACGTTACTGATCCGGAAAAAAAGCGTAAAATTATTGGGCGCACATTTATCGATCTTTTTACGGATGTTGCCGGAAGATACAGTGGGATTGAATATCTTGCTCAGGGTACGCTTTATCCTGATGTGATTGAAAGCTGTGCAGTCGGTAAAAATTCATCTCTTATAAAAAGTCATCATAATGTCGGCGGATTGCCTGAAAAGTTGGGATTTAAGCTTGTTGAGCCGCTGCGCGAGCTGTTCAAGGACGAGGTGAGAATACTTGGCGGACACTTGGGAATAGCGGAGGAATATATAAAAAGACAGCCGTTTCCAGGTCCGGGTCTGGCAATACGCATTATCGGAGAACTAACACCGGAACGCCTGAAGATATTAAGAAACGCTGATAAAATTTTGATGGAAGAGGCAAAAAAGAACGGATTTTATGATGAGGTATGGCAATCATTTGCGGTTTTACTTCCCCTGAGGTCAGTTGGCGTAATGGGAGATCACAGAACCTACGACTATACGATCTGCATTAGAATTGTAGAGAGTACAGATGGCATGACAGCGGATTGGGTATATCTTCCTGAGGCTGTTCTGCGAAGAATTTCCTCAAGAATTATCAATGAAACCGAAGGTATAAACAGGGTTGTTTACGATATTTCAACCAAACCTCCAAGTACGATTGAATGGGAATAGTCAGAGATAGCTTTATAGCCGGTGGAATGCTTGGGCTTCCATTTCTGTGGAATAGCGATAAACATGCCAAATTTTTGGAAAAAAAGCTTGAAGTTTCAATTGTGTTCCGAGGGGGAACGCTGTTCGTAGAAGGAGAGAAAAAAAATGTTGAATCTGCCATAGGTTGTTTTAGACAGATAGAGGATATCATATCATCAGGATACAACATAAAAGACGCAGGATTTGAGCAGTTTATTACACTGCTTTATGAACGAGACAATAATGTCGAACCGATTATAATAAAAAATCGTCAAATTTTCCCTAAAACTATCAATCAGAACAGATATCTTCAGGAAATAAGAAAACACAGTGTAGTGATAGGCATCGGGCCTTCGGGAACCGGCAAAACTTATCTGACGGTAGCTATGGCGGTTGAATCACTTTTGTCGGGTGCAGTCAAAAGAATAATACTTACCAGGCCTGCAGTTGAAGCCGGAGAAAGTCTTGGGTATCTGCCGGGTGATCTGGCAGAAAAGATCAATCCTTATCTCAGGCCGTTATATGATGCACTTTATGATATGATTGGTCCCGAAAAGGTTGAGCGTTATGTTGAAAACGGAAAGATAGAGATTGCACCGCTTGCCTATATGAGAGGCCGGACATTAAATGGTGCTTTTGCAATTCTTGACGAAGCCCAAAACAGTTCCGTCACCCAGATGAAAATGTTTTTGACACGTCTCGGGTTTGGGTCAAAAATGGTTATCACCGGAGATATAACTCAGGTGGATCTGCCTGAACCAAAGAAATCAGGCCTTTTAATTAGTGCTAAAATATTGGATGGAATCGATAAAGATATAAAAATTGTCTATTTCAACAATGCCGATATTGTGAGAAATCCGCTTGTTTCAAAGATTATAAATGCATATGAAAAGCGAAAAAATTAACGTTATAAATAGTACCGGCAACTGGCCTTTGCCGGAAAGAAAGATCATCGATATTATGATGTTTGTGGTCGGTATTCTCGGAATTGAGGGAGAAACAGACCTGCTTCTGACCGATGATAAGCTAATGAGAAAGTACAACAAAAAATACCGCTCTATCGATAGTTCCACGGATGTTTTATCCTTTTCTGCACCGGAGGGTGAGTTCGTTTTGTCTGAAGAAAAAATTTTTGGAAATATAGTGATTTCATGGGAGCAACTAACCAATGATGCAGAAGAGATTGGAGTTGATGTTGATGAGATGATGGCAAGGCTCATAATTCACGCCGTATTGCATTTATCAGGATATGATCATTTGGAGGTACACGAGAAGATGCTGATGCAGAAAGAAGAAGCGAGGCTGCTCAGCCTTTATAAGCTCCATCAACTATAAGACCTCTGCAAATATCCAATCAGTCCTGTATATAGACCGGTATGCCGGTATGAGTTATTTTTGGACCAACCATCCTGCATCTTTTACTTTATTTATCGTGTCTGCCAAAATTATGCACACTAACCCTATTCATTTCTTGTCGCTGACATCTCTTTTCTAATTTTGGGGTGGATAGCGGGATTTGAACCCGCGACCCTTGGAGCCACAATCCAATGCTCTGCCAACTGAGCTATACCCACCACGATTAAAAAGAATTTGGTGAGCCGTGTAGGGATCGAACCTACGACCCGCAGATTAAGAGTCTGCTGCTCTACCAACTGAGCTAACGGCCCAAATATGGTGCGCCAGAGAGGATTCGAACCTCTGGCCTACGGATTAGAAGTCCGTTGCTCTATCCTGCTGAGCTACTGGCGCATTTCGGGGCGAGAGGATTTGAACCTCCGACACCCTGCTCCCAAAGCAGGTGCGCTACCAAACTGCGCTACGCCCCGTTGTTAAAAATAGCGTCAACCTATATTTATCTCTTGCAACAACATGACCATAGCCTTATAAATATAATTATACTGCAATGGCTATGATGGCGGGGCCGACGAGACTTGAACTCGCGACCTCTGGCGTGACAGGCCAGCGTTCTAACCAACTGAACTACAGCCCCGTATGGTGGGCGATGCAGGGTTCGAACCTGCGACCACCTGCTTGTAAGGCAGGTGCTCTTCCGCTGAGCTAATCGCCCTGTTTGCTATTTATTAAGAACGCTTTCTTTGAAAGCCTTACCTGCTTTGAAGCGGGGAACATTCGCTTCGCTGATATCAATCTCTTCTCCGGTTCTCGGATTTCTTCCTTTTCTTGCAGCTCTCTTGGTTGCATAGAAGTTCCCAAATCCGGCAATGCTTACTTTCTTGCCTTTCGAAACATTTTCAACAATGGTGTTGAGAGAAGCATCAATAACTTTTTTTGTCATTTCTATTGAAGCTCCCGTTTCTTCGGCAACCTGTCTAATAAGACTACTCTTTACCAACATATAAACCTCCTTAAAAAATGGCGTCCCCAGCGGGATTTGAACCCACGTTACCGCCGTGAAAGGGCGGTGTCCTTGGCCGACTAGACGATGGGGACTTTTTTTGGGTCGTGCAGGACTCGAACCTGCGGCCAATAGCTTAAAAGGCTACTGCTCTACCGCCTGAGCTAACGACCCACAACACATATGGATGTTATTAAACCTTCTTTTATTTGTCAATAGTAAAAATTGCAAACTATTGATTTTTCCTATTATAGATCAAGTTATCTATGAAATTTGTATCGTATTTGGATTGTTTAAACTCTTTTGTTTCTATCAGGCTGCTATAAAACGGAATTGATGTTTTTATTCCCTCCACGATAAATTCGCTCAGGCATCTTTTTAACCGTTTAACTGCGTGTTTTCTGTCGGTATGTCTTACGATCAATTTGGCTATAAGCGAATCGTAATAGGGCGAAATATCCGATCCTGATCCAATTGCAGTGTCTATTCTTACCCCAGGACCTCCAGGTAAAAAAAGTTTTGTGATAAGACCTGCAGAAGGAGTAAAATTTACAGGATCTTCAGCATTTATTCTTGCCTCTATGACATGATAGGGAAACCTAACATCCGATTGATTGATTTGCAGAGATTTTCCTTCGGCAACCTTAATCTGCTCCTCCACTATATCTATACCGGTAAGAAGCTCTGTTACGGGATGCTCTACCTGTATTCTCGTATTAATTTCTATGAAATAAAAATTGTTTCCGTCATAAAGAAATTCTACAGTTCCGGCACCCTCATAATTTATTGCCTGAGCAACCATTTTTGCCATTTTATATAACGATTTGCGATTTTCATCACTAATACCCGGTGCCGGCGATTCTTCTATCAATTTTTGATGTCTTCGCTGAAGCGAGCAATCACGCTCACCCAAAGTCACCGTTTTTCCGTATTTATCTGAAATTATCTGAACTTCTATATGTCTTGGATGTTCAATAAATTTCTCCAGATATAGATCCGCTTTTCCAAATGATGCCATAGATTCTGAACCGGCGGCATTGAAAATTTCTCCAATATTTGACCCGTTATTCACTACTCTCATGCCGCGTCCGCCGCCGCCATAGGCAGATTTAAGCATAATCGGATATCCGATTTCATCGGCAATTTTCTTAGCTTCGTCTGAATTTTCTACCGTTTTGCCGCTGCCGGGTATCACGGGAACTCCGGCTTCTTTAACGGTTTTTATCATAAATGCCTTGTTTGCCGCCGCTTTCATAATTTTTGCAGACGGTCCTATAAAAATTATACCAAGTTCAGAAATAATCTTTGCAAAAGAACTGTTTTCCGCGAGAAAACCATATCCGGGATGAACGGCATCAACCATTTTATCAATTGCCACCTCAGCAATTGCAAACATGTTGAGATAACTCTTTTGAGGTTCTGCCGGCCCGATACATACAGTCTCATCGGCAAATTGCGTCAAAACACCTTCTTTGTCTACATCGGAAACAACAAGAACGGTTTTTATATCGTTTTCTCTGCAGCTTCTTATAATTCTAAGCGCAATTTCTCCTCTATTGGCAATCAGAATTTTTTTTATCTTTTTTTTCACAACGGTTCAATAAAAAAAAGTGCTGTTCCGTATTCAACCCTCTCGGCATTTTTGATATTAATTTTTCTTATTACGCCTGAGAATTCGGATTCTATTTCATTCATAATTTTCATTGCTTCTATGATACAGAGCGTATCTCCCTTGTTGATCGTTTTTCCAATTTCAACAAACGGTTTGGCTTTCGGAGATGATGCGCGATAGAATATGCCTACCATCGGCGATTTCACTATTTTAAGATTAGAAGGCATCTCCTCAGGTTCTTTTTTCACATTGGATTTATCAGTTGATTTTGTTTGAATAGTCTCTGGTTGAGTCGTTTGTTGACTTGTTTCCGCCTGTTTCAATGTCAGTTTAAATTCATCATCGGCATAAGAAAGTTCGGACATTTCCGATCGTTCAAACAGTTTAATAAGTTTTTTTATATTTAATATGTTCATCTCTTTCTCCTTTTTTTAGCTATCGGTCTGACTTAGTACCCAACAAATAACCGATCATCAACTATAAATCATCATT
Organism: uncultured Hippea sp.; assembly: GCA_913009315.1. Classification (GTDB taxonomy): domain Bacteria; phylum Campylobacterota_A; class Desulfurellia; order JAADFJ01; family JAADFJ01; genus JAADFJ01. Next base: position 2,820 of record CAJVZA010000057.1, on the reverse strand, counting down.
TGATAATGGTCAAGTACTCAAGATGAATAAAGAACCGTTTCGCAATTAGACAGGTAAATAAATTCATTTTACAAAAGTAAAGGAAAGGTAAAAAAACAGATACAAAACGACCGGCGTCCCCGAAACATATATTGGACATAGCTTTCAGAAAGGTTATATGTCCGGATAAATGGCGTGATTTTTCCAGATATTTTACGATCGAGGCGCTGATTATAAAAACTTTTCCCTCCTGATAAACATGTTTGATTTCTCAAATCTTTTTACTTGACTTTTGCCGATAGAGCAGTATTTTTTTCTATGCTATCCCCCTATCGGGGGTGGGGGGATAACATAGATGACAATAAGGGGATGATACTATGACTGATCAAGACGACTATTTTGCTCATCACAAAGGCGAACCGTTTCGGTTTAAAGAACGAAAAAAAGAGGTTGGATGGCTGAAGGCCGCACTCGAAAGTTTTGCTTACCTGCCTCCGTTCAACCGAATGTTTGGGAAGGTCGAACCCTCCTATGCCGAGTCTTACTGGTATTGTCTGGGCGGTCTCACCTTTCTCTCATTTCTCTTTCTCGTTATTACCGGGATAATACTCACGCTTTTCGGGCCCCCATGGTGGCTCCATACACCTACCGGAGTCGCAGTGAAGTCAATGCACTACTGGTCGGCTCAAGCTTTCTTCTTCTTTCTTTTTATCCACGTTGTCCGTGTATGGTTGACAGGAGCGTACAGAGGGGAAAGATGGGTGAATTATGCGATAGGGCTTACTTCTCTATTTCTTGCCTTAGGTGAGAATTTATTTGGTGTTTTGGCCAGAGGAGACTGGGAATCTCAGTTTGTCGCCATGCATTCCAACTATATGTTGTTTGGTCTGCCCTTACTGAGGCTTATTACTCCGTCGAACTTTACCCAGGTTATACTTATCCACGTAGCTTTTATTCCTTTTACTTTACTGGTTTTGATCGGCGTCCATGTTACTCTGGTAAAGTTACAGGGAATTGCTCGTCCTTTATAGGAGGTTAAAACAAATGTCAAAGATAAAAGACAAGTCCGAATCGACTAAGTTTAGTATTGTCAGGCATGGATTTTGGAAATACCCTATTTTAATGATTGTCTTACTAATTACGGTCATTGTAATGGGAATTTGGGTGGGCTCCCCCAATTGGCCCAGGGCCACCATCAAAAACTCCGCACAAATGGAACCCGGAGGAACTATCTGGGCGGTATCCCAAGAATTAGATGGGGCATCTGTATCGTATACCGATCCTTATGCATACGGCATGAAGAATCCTGCACAGCGCTTAGTTATAGGCCCGCTTGAGAGCGCAAAGTGGTTTTTATCTCAAAAGCAGCGGCAAGCACTGAGCACCTATATTAATGCACCAATGACTAAACGGATAGAATGGGCAAAAAACTATGACAAGGCGATACAAAAGACTTTCCCTGTGAGCAAGTCGGATTATACTCCGGTCCCGAAGATGTCGAATATTTCCATGCTCAGGGGCAACTTTGGACCGGTTCCGGTAATTGCCGATACCATTCTCAAATTGGCGCAAAATGGTTACCTGGAAACATACTTTCAAGGGATCAGCCCCGGAAATACCTTCGAGTACACCAATATTTGGCTATATGACCGACCGTACATGCTAAACACTGCGATTAGGAACGGCCTCACGGATGATCAGTGGGGAATGATTAAGGAGCGCGGGTTTGCTCCGGGACCATGGTACCTGATCATCCCGGCTGTTGCTCATGTGTTACTTCCGGCCGGTTCAACCGGACCGGGATTCATCTTTTGGAACAGCCTTTTTGCAATTTTTGCTTTAGTACTCTTTCCGCTCATTCCAGGTCTAAGAAATATTCCAAAATATATTGGCCTTTACAAACTTATCTACGCTGTTGATCCGAAAAAATCCAAACGTTCCGAATTTTCAATGAAGGGAGATCATTATGATGATAACATTCGCAAAGAACATAAAAAGAAGAAAAACTTATGAACTGGCTATCGCGTCATAGAGATGCGGCATCGCTTGTCGTTACGATGCTCGCGTTTGCAGGGTTTTTGTGGTGGCTCATAGCTGCAACTGCAGGTATTAAAGGCTGACAAGAAAATTGCTTAAATGCTGAAAAGGTCATATCTTTGCACGCACGTTAACTTCATAACTCACCTTACGCACTAAAAACGCAGCCATGGAATCACTCGCTTACTCCATAAAAAATAAAGCTGGAAATGGATATGATAGCGGCAAAAGCAGAACAGCTGCCAATCAAATAGATATCAATAGAGAAGACTACAGTGTAAATCTTCTGGATATAGATTGAAGAAGACAGGATAATAAAGGGAATCCATGACATCTACGGCAGTAAACTCTATGATGAGCTTGGATTTGCTCAGATAATATCAAATTCTGTAAGAAACAAAAGATCTGCAGAGATTAGAAATATCCACAGGTTAATGGATATCCCGCTCCGCAGATCTGTCTATAAGATATAGATTGTAGTGCTCAACTTAAAAGAAGAATGCCCGTAGAATAAGGGTTTATTCGAATAAGTGGGCGAAGTCGGGAATAAATAGGCGAAGTCGGGAAAATAGCAAAAGTTCAATACAGTAAAAGAGATTTACTGTATGGGTTTTATTGCGATTTATGATGAAATTTGTGCAGAACATTGAAATCATTATAGATCGGAAGAGCACACGTCTGAACTCCAGTCACACTGATATATCTCGTATGCCGTCTTCTGCTTGAAAAAAAAAAGTAAAGATAATCAATGAAGGCGGAGGCGCCAAAGAAATGCATATGAGTATAAGCTCCACTCCGACAAAA
>CAJVZA010000056.1 GCA_913009315.1 uncultured Hippea sp. | reverse complement strand
GTAATGTTTTTCCTGAACTTGACCTCAATCGGGATCAAATATCTATCCGGATTCAATATAAAGTCTATTTCCGCTTTTGAGACCGTTCTGTAGTAATGCAGATTTACGGGTCACGGGGTTCAGAATTATGCAGATTTTTCAGCCGATTGTTTGGGCAAAATAGTTGGAATTATTTTGACACCTGAGCTATAATAAAAACATCTCCATACTTACTGTTTGAATGGAGCGAAATAGACGTCAGAAGGAAGATATATAAAAATAAATAAGCAGGGTTAATTTTTATGTCGGCGACAGAATACGGTTATACAAAATATTTTGAGAACGAAGTGTTAAGAAAGCGGTCTTATCTAAAAAAGGAGTGGTGCATTAAAGTTGTACAAAACCCCAATCAAAGTCGAACGTCAAGAGGATAACCGTTTCAGGTTTTGGGGAAAAATTGACGAGCTTAAGGGACGTGTATTAAGGGTAGTAACACTCGATGATAAGAAAACTATTCATAATGCATTTCCTGACAGGAGGTTTAAATTATGAAGATAAATTATTATCTTGAAACAGATTCGCTTTATATCGATCTGTCTTCCAAGCCAAGCGCTGATAGCATAGAGGTATCCGAAGGTATTGTCATCGACTATGATAAAGATGGCCAGATAACCGGTATAGATATTGATAATGCCAGCAGGAAGATCAACCTTAAGGAAATTATTTTGAACAGGGTGCCGTCTGAGCGGCAGATAATCTCAGCTTAGTTGATACGAAAACAATCACAAGAGAGGACATAATCGCTACCTCTTCAAAATCATCATCACCATTATATAGAGTGATGGGTGAAGAGTGAAGAGTAATGGGTGATAGGTTATAGGTTTTGGGTGCTGGGTGATGGGTGTAAGTGTAGGTGTGAGTGTGAGTGTGAGTGGATGTAAAGGCACTGGGTGCTGGGTTGTGGGTACTGGGTTTTAGGTTGTGGGTGCTGGGTATTGGGTGCTGGGTTTTGGATTGATTATTTAGTTTTGTCATTGTCTATCCTATATTTTATTAAGTTTTTTATCATTTTTGATATTTGCCAAATTTGTGTATGTGTGAGTGTGAGTGTGTGTCATTTGGATAATCCTGAGAGTGATTTTATTAGACCATAAAGCATCTTTGTTATTGTTTCAATCTCTTCAATCAATAAATCATAGTTCTCAGTTGCAATATACCCTAAATCTTTTGCTAACAACAAATGATACTTCAATTCTCCTGCAGAACCTCTTGCTATACCGCAAAATTGTCTAAACTCTTTAGTGTTTATCCTATGACTTCCTTCCAAAAGATTCGCATTTATTGAAGACGCAGCTCTCCTGATTTGAGAAATTAGCCCAAACTTTTCATCATTTGGAAAAATTTTGGTAATTTTATATAGTTTTAATGTTAGCTCATGTGCTTTCTTGTACACATCCAATTCTTCAACAGATTTAATCATTTATCTTCACCCACACTCACACATACACCGACACCTACACATCTGTAGAGCTTTATAGCTTCTAATGCAAAATTATAACTTTTTCCCTTAATTAAATTTTCTTCTTTCATTTTTTAATTCCATAATTCAAAATCCCATATCTCAACCCCCAAATCCAATACCTATCACCCAGTACCCAAAACCTATTACCTCTTACTTATCATCCATAATTCATAATTCAAAATCCCATATCTCAACCCCCAAATCCAATACCTATCACCCAGTACCCAAAACCTATTACCTCTTACTTATCATCCATAATCTTAAAAATACCCCTCCACCTTTTTCCTTTCCATGCTTCCGACCTGGTCAAAGTCTATAAGACGGCCCTGGCGCTCCGAGAACTTTGCCAGCAGCGTTTCCTGAATAATCCCCGGCAGAGTAACAGCAGTAGAGTCGATTGCTCCGGTAAGCGGATAGCAGCCGAGAGTTCTGAATCTTACCATCCGGTCTTGAGCTCTCTTTCTCAAGCTCACCGGCATTCTTTCATCATCAACAAGAATCAAAGCTCCTTCGTATTCTGCCACAAGCCTTTTTTTTGCAAAGTAAAGCGGCACTATAGGTATACTCTCCCTGTAGATATAGAGCCAGATATCAAGTTCGGTCCAGTTGGAAAGAGGAAAAACTCTTATGCTTTCGCCTTTGTCGATTCTGCAGTTGTAAATATTCCAGAGTTCAGGTTTCTGGTTCTTCGGACTCCATTGGTGATTTTTGCCTCTGAATGAAAAGATTCGCTCTTTGGCTCTTGCTTTCTCTTCATCTCTTCTTGCACCTCCGAAAATCACATCAAACCTGTATTTGTTTAAGGATTGTTTTAATGCTTCGGTCTTCATAATATCGGTATGAATCTTGCTGCCATCGATAAACGGATTAATGTTTCTTCTGGTTCCCTCTTCATTTATATAGACAATCAAGTTCAAACCCAGCTCTTTGATTCTTCTGTCTCTGAACTCAATCATTTCCTTAAACTTCCATGTAGTATCGATATGCATCAGCGGAAATGGAGGCTTTGCAGGATAGAATGCCTTCATCGCAAGGTGAAGCATTACCGAGGAATCCTTGCCTATCGAATAAAGCATTACCGGATTCTCTGCTTCTGCAACAGCTTCTCTGATTATATGAATGCTTTCTGCTTCTAACTGTTCCAAATGTGTCAATTTTATTTTTGAAATCATAATAACTCCGGATTCAGCATAAGGATTATAAGGATTAAATGTTTAGAACTTCTCAAGATTTAAATTCCCTGCATGCAGACCACACTCTTTTTTGTCAGCGTTCTCCCACCACCACCTTCCCTCACGTTCATTCTGAGAAGGAAGCACAGGTTTAGTGCATGGCGCACATCCAATGCTGGCATAGCCCTGTTCATGCAGTCTATTGTATGGAACGTGATTGTCTCTTATGTAATCCCAAACCTCTTTTGATCTCCAGCTGGCTACAGGATTAATCTTTACAAGATTTCCGCTGCCGAATACCGGATCAATCTGAATAACCGGAAGAGCATTCCTCGTTTGCGGATTTTGATCTCTTCTCTGACCTGTAATCCAGGCATCCAGACCGGTTAATGCCCGTTTAAGCGGATTGACCTTGCGTATTCTGCAGCATTCAATATGAGAATCTTTGTAAAATGAAAACAGGCCTTTTTCGTTAACCAACTTTTCGATATCTCTGAAATCAGGAAAAAACAGAGTGATATCTATAGAATATTTTTCCCTGATCTCCTCAACAAACCGATATGTCTCCTGATGCAGCCTTCCGGTATCAAGAAAAAAAGCTTTTATCCGAATACCTGCTTTTTCAGCCATATCTATCAACACAACATCTTCTGCTCCACTAAATGAAATAGCTGTATTTTTAAATTGCCTGCCGACAAAGCTGATTATTTCCGAAGGAGAACTCTTTTCGTATTGCTGCGCTAAGCGTTCTATCTCCATTTTTGATCCGTTTTTCATCTGTCGCTCCTTTTATATAAGGTCATCTCTTATTTCTAACTCTTAAGGACACTTCTATTAGTCCATAAACAATCATTCCGAGCCTTTAAATTAGCCCTTCCTGCTGCAATGGTCTTGCCTGCCTGCAATTTATGCTTTATGAGAAAAATTTGGACTCGTACTGGAAACATTCAAAATCAATAGGAATACCAAAAAAGCATCCGGGGTTACTTCAGCCGTTTCATCTCTTTTCAGTAACATTTTCAAGCTTGCTTCTTTATAAAAACGATAATCAGAGCAGGTAATTTCAGCGCTAAATTGCTATTTTTGACAGCTGAATCTATTTCGTTCAAATTTGCTGAAATCCGGCAGCTTCCCGGTAGCGACGCTCTGCTGATCACAGATACCTCAGAATCTTCGCTTACACCTTCTTTGATGAGCTGCGCTGTTATCTCCTTCAAATGCGTCAGTCCCATATAGAAAATAACCGTGCCGGAAGGTTCGAAAATCTTCGGAATGTCGTTTTCTGCCGTATTACCCGTTGAAATAACAAGCTTATGAGAGTTCTTTCTATTAGTAAGACTTTTGCCTGCCTCTGCAGCCGCTGAACAAGCCGCCGTAACTCCTGGAATAATTTCAAATTCCAGATTCTCCTTTTTTAATGCGGCAATTTCTTCATCAAGTCTGCCGAAAATCGCCGGATCTCCACCCTTAAGACGACAGACATTAAGACCTCCTTTCACCGATTCTATCATAAGCTTATTTATCTGTTCCTGAATGATGCCATGAGCGCCCTTTCTCTTGGAAACATCAAGCAGTTTTGAACTGCTGCCTCTGAGCATCAGCAGTTCACTTGAAACCAATCCGTCATACAAAATCAGATCCGCATCCTCTATCGCCTTTTTGCCTTTAATGGTAATTAGTTCAGGATCGCCCGGTCCCGCACCCACAAAAAACAGTTTGCCTGTCTTTTTTCGCTCCAAAGTTCCCTCAAGCGGATCGGAAAGGCGCGTAAAATTTTTATCTATACTATTTCTTGCTGCAATATATTTGTTCAAAAGCTCCATATCATTTTCCGAAACTAAATCTGAAAGATTTTCCTTCATCGCTTTCGCAAAACCGGGAGCAGCACCAAAGGTGGCAACCCCTACACTTAATCCGCCCTTTTTAAAAACAGCAGGAAAATAAACCGTTGACAGATCGGGATTGTCAACCACATTTACACTGATTCTCTTTTCTCTGCATAATTCGGATATATGCGTATTAAGAGACTTGGAGCTTGTTGCAGCCACTACGAGATCCTGCGCGTCAATATCGGTATCTTTAAATTCTCTCTCTTTTATTAGAAACATTTTGGCCGCAGAAAGATTTCGTATCTCCGGCAAAATCTTCGGAGCTACCAATGTAACACTTGCACAATCATCAAGCAGCTTTGCCGCTTTTCTTGCCGCAATCTTTCCTCCGCCTACTATCAGAACAGTATCTATTTTTTGTTCCAGTAAAAGCAACTTTTACTTTACCCTTCTTACAATCATAAGATTCGATATGCCTTCAAGATGCTCAATCTTTATAACTTCCTGACCCTGATTTTTAAACGACTCGGGCACATTTCTGATTGGAGCTCCGTCGTCAAGAATGACCTCGAGTGTTTTTCCTATTGGTATCTTTTCAAGCTCTACCTTTGCCATAACAAAGTTTATAGGGCATTTCACGCCGCTTAAATCCAGTCTGTCGTGAGATTTCTTTTTATCGCTAATATCGGATTTCTTGACCAAAGGAGGAACCTTAAAGTTCAAATTTCTGTCAAGACTCTCCCTTAAAAGTCTGATTCTTGCTATAAGTGCCGCTATTTTCTCTTTATATGATGAAAGCGCCGCTCCTGAGAGCTTGCTGTCAATTGCAGCATTAAGTATCTCTTCTGCATTTTCTTCAACATAACCGCTGTCTATAAACTGTCTTTTAAATCCTTCGAAAATCTCTCTGTCAACAGTCGTATCTATGCCTTTTATTACAAGCAGCGATCTGGCAGCGGATAAAATTGATTCATAGAATTTTCCTGAACGCAAATATGAATCTGCTTCGGTTAAATCAAAATCTATAAGCTCCAATACTCCTGCACCGCATTCACCCGGACCTCTTCCTGCAAGAGAAAAATCTTTATCTGCACCCCAATCTTTATAAAACGAGGGGTCGCTTTCGTAATCCGGAACCATTTGAAATCTGCTCAGCAAACCGGGAATATCCTCCGGAGAATCGGCTTCTTTAAGCAGTGACGGAATATTCTTTGCCGGCAGCATGCCTACAGATTCCGCAAGTCCTTTTCCGCGTTTCATGACTACACTATAATACGGAACAAGCCTTCCGTTTACTCGTTTTGCCGATCCGAAAAATCCAAGTCCGGCAGTGCTGTGCTGCCCGCAGTTATTGGGACATCCTGAAATATGTATTTGTCCAAATAGCAGATTATTAGGTTTTTCAAGCATAACCGATCTTACCTGACCGGCTAATCCTCTTGACAAACCTATGCCGAGCTTGCATGTAGCGGCACTCGCGCAGCAAACAGGAACGGTCGAAGCAATAGGATTGTAGAACTCCCTGAAAGTTTCGACAGCTTCTTCCGTTTTGTTTTCTCTTAAGCGGGCAATATAAAATCCCTGTTTCTGAGTCGGACGGAATTCGGCATTGTTTTTTTCGCAAAACCGTGCAATCAGAACAAGTTTATCGGCATCAATAAGACCAAGCGCAGGATGAAATTCAACAGCGCCATATCCGCGTTCTACGGTGCCGAGCGGTTTATATTTGGATGTCCTGTTAAAAAATAGATTAATCTTTTCAAAATCATTAAATCTGGCATCAGGATAGTTGACTCGTTCACCTTTTACCTCTTCAAAAATCTCCATAAAATTCTTTTTAAAAAGTTCTTTGCCTAATCGCTCAACTGCGTATCTCAGCCGCGCACGAAAGTGATCGCTCCTGCTTCCAATTTTATCAAATAATCGTTTGCCGGCCTCACACGCCGCCGCGGCCTCATCTTTTTTTATAAAAGATATAAGCGGAACCGCCGATGCAGAAGAAGTCCCAAGTCCGCCTCCTCCAACAACTCTGAATCCGTCTGTACCTGACCGTCTTGCAGCTATAAAGCCAAGATCGGCAAACCATGCACCGGCACTGTCTTTTTCCGAATCGGAAAACACAATCTTGAATTTTCTTGGAAGATGCCACGAACTCCTGCTTTCCAGCATAAATTCGGTTGCCTGAACCTGATAAGGAATAACATCAAAAACTCCTGCCGGATCTATTCCGGAGAGCGGACTTGCATGAATATTTCTTACAGTGTTGCCTCCTCCTCCTCTTGATGAAAGCCCAACCTCAAGCAAACCGTTCATAACATCAGCTGCACCGTCAATCGTAACTCCATGTATCTGGATGTCGGATCTCGTAGTAAGATGAACTACACCGTCGCCGAAACGTTTCGACAAAAAAGCAATTTTCTGCAGCTGAGCAGATGTCGGAATACCCGCCACTCTGATCCTTATCATATACTGTTCCGGATTACGCTGCTGATACATTCCCATCGGCACCCTGTAGGCCTTGAACGAAGCTTCCCTCATCTTACCTCTTTTGTAAAGGTCAATTTTGTCTGAAAACTCAACTACATCATCTGTTACTATTTTAGGCAGGATTACCGAGCCATACGGTTTATCATCAAAAATTTCCAGAGGTTCTTTTTTTACATCGCCTGCTATACGGAACAGTTTCATATCTGCACTGAGACTATCACCATTAAAATCTGCAAGTGAAATAATTGCATACAGAACCGATTGGTCCAGAGCAAGCTTTATATCTTCTCTACTTGGTCTTGCGGGCGTACTGGGATGCGAATGAACTATAGCTATCATTTCAAGCCCAAGTTCTCTTATACGTCTTGCTGCGTAGAACTGCTCTTCAGGAATCATAGAAAAATGCTCATCGCTCATATCGCTGTTGCTCATTGCAAAAAAATATCTGATTTCGCTGCCTCTGCCGGCAAGTATACCGCATGATTCATTCGGCAATTCAGATACTGCATAGGCAACTATCTTGTTATATAAGCTCCTTCCTATTTTCATCATTCATCTCCTCAGATTTTTAATTCATTCTAATATGAGTCTTGTTCCGGTCTGCACGAAAATTCTATTGTGTCATTTGCGCGTACCTTAAGAGCGCATGGCAATCTTCTTAGACAACCTCTATTAACTCCTATCTTTTCAATTGAAAGTTCTATCCTCCGCATCAAAACACAAATTTCCCGCAAAATATACACATTGCGCGTGAAATAAATTAAATATCGCATGTAGGCAACTCTGTATTCTGCAGCTCTGTAATGGTTGGATTATCTCCGCAAATCGGGCAGTTATTAGCATGCTTTATTTTTATGGTTCTGAATTCCGAGGTAAGAGCATCAAATGTCAGTAATCTGTCTGAAAGCAGCTGACCTGTTTCGGTAATATATTTTATGGCTTCAAGCGCTTGAACAGATCCTATCACTCCTGCAACCGGTCCGATTATTCCGGCTTCCGAACATGTCGGCACAAGACCTGCAGGCGGAGGTGCGGGAAACATGCAGCGGTAGCAGGCGCCCCCCGGAATATGGGTGAAAGTCTGTCCTGAAAAACGTAAAATTCCAGCATGAGAAAACGGTTTATTCAAAAAAACCGCTGCATCATTTATCAAAAATTTAGTTGGAAAATTGTCTACTCCGTCAATAATAAAATCATAATCTTTAATAATATCACTGATGTTTTCTGCATCTATCTGAAGATTAAACCGTTCTATCTTTATATCAGGATTAAGTCTGTGCAGTTTTTCAAAAGCAGAATCGGACTTCAGCTTCCCTATATCATCGGTGAAATGAATAATCTGCCGCTGAAGATTAGAGATATCAACTGCATCCCAATCAGCAACACCTATTCTGCCGACCCCTGCAGCTGCAAGATAGTAAAGAGCCGGCGCACCCAGTCCTCCGGCTCCTGCTACAAAAACAGATGATGCGAGCAGCTTTTCCTGGCCCGTTCCGCCTATCTGTTCCAGAATAATTTGTCTGGAATATCTAAGAAGTTCATCATTTCTCATCTGCCTCCTCCCATAAAATAGAGAAATTCGACATTATCATTTTCTTTGAGAATCTTACTTTCATAAAGATCTGTTTTTACAAATTCACCGTTGAGCTGCACAGAGACCATTTGAGGAAATTTAACATCCTTCAGGGTCAAAAGTTTGCTCAAAGAGAGTTCATTTTCTGCGATATTTTCCTCTTTTCCATTAATAATCAATTTCATCCGTTTTTCTCCTTCTATTGTATCTTTGCCTTACTAAGGGCATTTAAAAAATCATTCTTGAGATCATATTTGTCCTCAATTCCAACTGAAATACGAACCAATCCGGGGGTTATTCCTGAAGCAATCTTCTCCTTCTCGCTCAACATTGATCCGATTGTAGAAGCTGCATGAATAGCCATCGTTCTTGTATCACATAAATTAGGCATATCAAGCGGCAGCTTCAGACTATCAATAAATTCGAATGCCTTCTCCCGGGATCCGAGATCAATTGTCAAAATTGAGCCGTAATATCCGTCAAACTGTTTCCGGGCTGTCTGTTTATAACTGGAAAATTTAGGATAATTAACATTAAGCTTTTTCTCCTCAAAAAATGCTGCCAGAAATTCTGCATTTTCACAGCTTTCCTTCACTCTCAATGCAAGCGTTTCCATTCCGGTCAAAATACTTTCGGCAGTTTCAGGAGACAGACACCCTCCAAGATCGGCAAGATAAAGCTGTCTTAGTGCTGCAAGAAACGCCATATGTCCCAAATCGAAATAGTTTGCAAATGATGTTTTGTATCTTAGATTTGCCCAGTCATAGTTGCCGCAATCAACAATAGCGCCTCCGATAGCTCGTCCATGACCGGAAAGCATTTTTGTGGCTGAATATACAACAATGTCCGCCCCTCTGGATTTTCCGTTAAAAATATACGGAGTAACCGTAGAATCCACGACAAGCGGCACATTTTTTTTGATCGATGCCAATTCTTCTATATCAGCAACCTTCATAGAAGGATTGCCTATGGTCTCAGCAAATATAAACGCTGTATCATCTGAAATAACCCGCTTTAGTTCATCAATCGAACTGAAGAAGACGGTTTTTACGCCATAATGGCTCAAAATATTTATAAAAAGCGAATATGTCCCTCCAAAAATCGAACTGCTTGCCACTATTTCCTTTTTTGATGAGCAGAGAAGCATCGAAACCGCACTGATTGCAGCCATTCCTGAACTGAATGCTACAGCTCCTATCCCATCTTCAAGCCGATTAATCTGGTTCTCAAGCAGCATAACTGTCGGATTGCCTATGCGGGTATAAACAAAACCTGCCTTTTTTGAACTAAAGATATCGGATGTCGATTCAGCATCATGCGCAAAAGAGGTTGTTTTATATAAAGGAGGAACGGCTGAACCAAACTGATCTAAAATCATCGGATGCACAAGTGCACTCTTTTTTGTAAATGTCATAATCAACTCCTACTCATGATAAAGTCCGACAGATAAATAACGCTCTCCGGTATCGGGAAGAAGTACGACAATATTTTTGCCTTTATTTTCATCTCTCGATGCAATCTGAAGGGCGGCAAAAAGAGCTGCACCTGATGATATGCCTGCAAGAATACCCTCTTTTTTTGCAAGCGAACTTGAAGTATGGTATGCGTCTTCGTTTTTTACACGGATTATCTCATCTATGACAGACCTGTTTAAAACCTTAGGAATAAAACCGGCCCCAATACCCTGAATTTTATGGGGACCCGGTTTACCGCCCGATAAAACCGCCGAATCAACCGGCTCAACCGCAACAATTTTAACATTCGACTTTAATTCCTTTAATCTTTCACCGACTCCTGTTATTGTTCCGCCGGTTCCCACTCCCGCAACAAAAATATCGACTGTTCCGTCTGTATCACGCCAAATCTCATTCGCTGTTGTTTTTTTATGTATCGCGGGATTTGCAGGATTTTCGAACTGTTGAAGTATTATACTGTTCGGCGTACTGTTTTTTATTTCAATCGCCTTGTCGATTGATCCCTTCATTCCTTCATACGCAGGAGTTAAAACGAGCTTTGCACCGAGAGCAGCCAAAAGAGATCTCCTCTCGATAGACATACTATCAGACATGGTTAAAATTAGCTTATAGCCTTTTACAGCACAGATAGAACTGAGCGCTATGCCGGTATTGCCGCTTGTAGGCTCGATTATGGTGGTATCTTTATTGATAACTCCTCTTTGTTCCGCATCTGAAATCATTGCAAGTCCGATTCTGTCTTTTACGCTTCCCAATGGATTGAATGATTCAAGTTTTGCAAAAAGATTCCTGCCTTCGGCAATACGCGAAAGCTTAACCAGCGGCGTATTTCCTATCAGATCCAAACTGCTTTCTGCAATTTTCATATCTACCTCCTCCTGTGCATCATATACCTAAAATAATGCTATCTTTTAGGTATTTTTATAATAATCCTTCTTTTGTTTCTGTCAAGTCATAAATACAAATTAAAATTTGAGATACTAACCGATCGGTTAAGGGTGTTTCTGTTGCTCCGCAAACGATCATCTTGAGTCCCAAACAGCCTGCCTGGCGTGTCCGCACGCAGACCAACGTCGCAGGCAAACGTAGGCAGATCGTTCGGCCTCCACGCAATAACGAAAAGAGAAAACCATTGCACACTGTTCTTTTCTGCCGGTTATTTTACTTCCCATCCGTCGTTGCGAGCGAAGCGAAGCAATCTCATCTTCAGTGTATCACAGGCATCCTGCCTGTGTTCTCTTCTCTTTTTGTCCGTATTTTGAGAAAAGATGTTAAGAAAATCTTCTGATGAAGCGTGTAGAAAATTAAGGGTAACTCTGCGGGCCGGATGCTTCCATAGAAGATAACTCAGGAGCAAAATAAAGTGATCTGTTTTTCGAAGGCTTAGCGGTATATGTCTGTCTTCTATAGATCCGCATAGAACTTTTAGAGATACCCTTGTTTTTAATCAACGACAGAGAAATAAATCTGTCGGTCTTTCTTATTTACTCTTTAAAGATTCTTTCTTACTTTTTGATTGATTAAAAAGTAAGCAAAAAATCACCGCTGTGTGAAATATGCTAAAAACCGGCTCATAAAGCTAAAAAGAGATAACTCGCAGTTTCTTCTTACAATTGCGAAGGGTAGAATAAAAGATAAGCAAGGTTGTAAGGGTTATTACTTATACAGCTCCTAAGCTCAGACAATCTCTTTTCTTAACGCTTGATGAGCCGGTTTTATTAACGCAGATTTCCCAATGCGGACTAAAACAAAGAAAAGAGCGTCATTGCGAGCGAAGCGAAGCGATCTCAGTTTTTTATGTATCACAGGTATCCTGCCTGTTCTTTTCTTTTTGTCCGCATTTGAGAAAAAATGTTAAAAAAATCTTCTGATGACACACAAGGCAAAAAAGTGTTATGTGGCACGCATACCCTTGAGTGCTTGGTTAGAAGGTTTTTTTAATGAAAGCATCTGAATTAATAAAAAAGTTCGAAATGGCTATCAAAGAACACGGTGATATGGAGTTACAACTATGCATTAGAAAATTTGTATGCGACACAACCGACTTACATTTTGGAACGGATTTTATGGAAATTAGTAAACATAATGAGCATTATCTTAGTATATCAGCCAGTGGTTATACTTAAAAAATACGTTTCTATAAAATCAATGCTATTTTTGCAAGCCCATTTAGCACATGAAGCACTTAAACAGCAATATGGGATAAACAATGCATCTTCGTTAAAAAAAGGGCTTAAAATGAAATCGTCGGAGAATTGTTTTTGATATTTATCTTTGAGATTTTTGTGTTTAATTAAAGCATTGTCCCATTCAGGAGTGAAATGAATTAGAGAATTGCGCATGTCAATCAAATATTTTATTTTTTTGAAAAGACTATCTGTGGACAATAATTTATTTTGCAATAGAAAAGCAACAATATCGCATTTAACTAATGCATTCGATATTGAATTGATCTGTTCTATTACTACTTTTTTGGGATTAAGATTTTTGTATTTTTTAAAGATAATCGAACTTTTTGGAATGAATATCTTGCTGAGTTGTGCTTTACGATCAACAATACATTCATTTATTTTCGATTCTAAGGCAGCGACAGAACAAATGATAGACGTTGATACATAAG
Source organism: uncultured Hippea sp. (assembly GCA_913009315.1). Taxonomy (GTDB): domain Bacteria; phylum Campylobacterota_A; class Desulfurellia; order JAADFJ01; family JAADFJ01; genus JAADFJ01. Next base: position 853 of record CAJVZA010000056.1, on the reverse strand, counting down.
ACATGTAATCGTTCAGAATATTTGGGGGTATATCCTTTTGGTTTTTATATTCTTGTTCAATTTTTAAACGTTCAAGGTTCGCGAGAGACTGTAGACGCATATCAAGAATCGCCTGCGCTTGAATCTCACTCAACTTAAATTTCTTCATCAAATTCGCTCGCGCCTCTTCTTTGTCTTTAGATTTTTTGATCAGCTCGATAATTTTATCGATATGAAGAAGCGCGATGCGCAATCCCTCAAGAATATGCTGGCGCTCTTTTGCACGATCCAAATCATATTGCGTTCTGCGACGTACAACAATTTCACGATGCTTTATATGTTCTTCCAGTAATCCCTTTAAATTCAAGATGCGTGGTTGAATGCCGTCGATAAGACAAAGTGAATTGACGTGAAATGTGTCTTGAAGTTGCGTTTGCTTATACAATTGATTCAATACCTTTTTTGGGAATGCGTCTTTCTTCAAATCGACTACAATGCGAATTCCCTCTTTATTTGATTCATCGCGCAAATCACGAATGCCATCGATTTTTTTATTTGTGACGAGCATGGCAATTTTCTCAATGAGGCGCGCCTTATTCACTTGATACGGCAATTCTGTAACGACGATTTGAAAGCTTCCCGCTTTCTTTTCCACTATTTCCGTTCGCGCACGCATCACAATTCCTCCCTTACCACTCGTCTGTGCTTGTTTGATGGCTTGCGAGTCGTAAATAATGCCACCGGTCGGAAAATCAGGTCCTGAGATCGGAAGAGCGTCGTGTAGGGAAAGAGTGTAGATCTCGGTGGTCGCCGTATCATTAAAAAAATAAGTTGTCTCTTTTGCTTTTCAGTCCACTAGCACATCACAATCATT
>CAJVZA010000055.1 GCA_913009315.1 uncultured Hippea sp. | reverse complement strand
ACGGCGACCACCGAGATCTACACTCTTTCCCTACACGACGCTCTTCCGATCTAGTTTCCCTCTTCGTCATCGCGAACACCCAAAGGTATGTGGTAATCCCTTTATTATCAACATTTTTTGAGATTGCTTCGCTGCGCTCGCAATGACCTCTATTTTTCGTCACTGCGAGGCCGAAGCAGTCTCATATTCCTGTTTCCACCTACGAGGTGGAAACAAAAGGGAGTGGATGGTGAGTTTAGTTATTTTTTTTGAGAAGTATTGAGATATTTTCTGAAAAGAGTAAAGTCCTGACCCGCTGCTGCAAAACAGCTTGACTTTAATATGGAACATTGCGAGCGAGTGAAACGAGCGTGCAATCCGGTCGCAATTCTTTATTCATCAAGTCTGCGTTTCTCACGGTACCTCTTTTCTGATCAACAATATCAACGGGTTATAGCCTGCTTTTCTGTAACCTGGAGTTAGCGACACCTTTGAAGCCTGCCTTGTACCTGTTTTTATCGTTGTCAATAGACAAAATCTATAATAATTACAAGCACCGGTTGCTGCGCAAGCGAATGCAAAAGCATACCCAACAAACGACTCCGGTAATGCGAACAAGCCGTGCCGCTAAGTTTGGACGATCAACAATATCAGTCTAAATATTGACAGTCTCAATTTTTAGAATAAGATTAGGAAATAAGATAGATCGTTTTACTCAGGAGACAAGATGAGAAAGCTTACATCTGCAAATGCATTTAAAACTTCTTATGTGGCAGAGATAAAAGAAGAGCTGGGATTAAAGAGCAGAATAAAGGTGGCGCCCAATAGGAGAGGTCCAAAAAGAAGAGTAAGGACACCTCTGTATTTGAAGAGATTCATATTTGAAGCTATCGGTATCCTGAGCAAGGAAACGGGAAAGGTGCCTACCTATAAACAGATACAGCAAAAGGCCTTTGAGCTTTATAAAGATGCAGAAAAAAACTTTTTGGTTGATAAATATTACGGCTTCTTAAAGACAGACGACAGAGATTTCATTAGAAATATAGTCGAAGATGAAAAGCTTTACTATGAATCTTGATGCAAAACGGCTCTACCGAAAGAAAATATTTGTTGATTCAAATGCCTTTATCTACTTTTTTACCGGAGAATGCAGCAATATTACAAAAGAGATATTTAAACTGGCTGAAACAGACTGGCTAAATCTAATCACAACAACAAGAGTCTTGGATGAAGTTTTCTTTAAGGTAATGATAATTTCGGCAAAAATCAGGTTCGGGATAGATAACAAGGTGATTCAGAAGTTAAGGAAAGATAAAGAGAAAACAAAACTGCTTGCAGAAGATATAAAAAAGGTTATAGAGTTTATCAGAATTCTGAAACCGGATATTAAAGAGATAAATTATTCTGCTCTGAAAAAATTCCAAGTTATAATGGAAACGTATGGACTTTTTGGAAATGATGCCATGATTTTAGAAACCATGCAAAGATTTAACCTTAAATACCTCCTTTCATCAAATACCGATTTTGATGAGATTGGCTGGATTGAGAGGATGGAAACAATAGAAAGGGAGACAGAATGAAAAATACCTTTGACAATTTTATATGTCGGCAAGTTGTCAAGTAAAATTTTGCTTGGAATATTGGAGAAATATCTGCCGGTCGACGAACAATCAAAATAAGAATATTGGGTAAAAAACAAGCAAATAGATACAATGCTGTTCAAGTAGTTAGAAATACAGAAAAGCCTAAAATCATAGCGCAGCTGCTGGAAGGAGGTAACTTTTACCAATTAACAACAGATAATGGGCAATGGGTATTGTATTATGATCAAAAATTGCCATTTAGCCTTTCTTTTTTTGGCAATGTTTCTTTACTGCATAGGCATGATAATTGCCTGAATTATCATTTCCAATGCGAAAATGAGCAGAATACAGGATCAGGAATATCGCAATTGATTTACTATATCATCCATCATGATTATGAATATTTAAAATCAGATAATCGTTTCATTAACGGCAGAATAATATCTGCAGCAGAGCTCATTCCCGATCTTCCCTTTCGTAATATCATAGACAATATCGAGGAATATATCATTGATTTAACAGAAGGGGGAAATCCGGAAGAAGAAGAGAGACGGCTTAAAAAATATCTGCTTCTGACTCAAACATACAAAGAACTTATACCTGCACAATTTTATAACTATATTCGCAATAAATTAACGCAAACTTTAGATTGGATGTCCGATGGCTGATAACCTCTCCTTCATCAAAACTGCCGTCCGCACAATGACCATCGAAGAGATGGCCGCAGCTCTGCGCCTCACCCCCAAACAAGTTCGTTGCCTGATAGATCGATATCATCTTGATCAATACTGTGAACTGCCGAAAACCGACAAGGTTTGGGAACTAATCGGAGACGATAAAGTTCAATGCGCTGTCTGCGGCATGTGGATGCAGACAATCAATGCTCCTCATCTGTCCAAACACAATTTAACGGTTGCGGAATACAAGCAAAGATTTGGATTAAATAAAGGGCAACCTCTATGCTGCAGAAAGCTTTCTGATCACTGGAGACAAATAGCGATTAGAAGAAAGTTTGGGAAAGACGAAGCGACATCGGCAGGTAGAAAGATATTTACAAAAGGAGATGTCCGACCGCACAGCTACAAAAAGTCGAAGCAGACGTTGGAATACAGGATAAAGAAGGGCTATCAAAGTAAAGCCGGCAGAGCAAAGAAGCCGAGTGAGTCTCTAAAACATATGGATGCTGCTATGATAAAGAGGTTGAGAGATGAGAATGTGTTATCTTTTACTGCAATCGCAAAGGTGGCGGCAGAAAAGACGGGATATAGATTATCGGATACAACGATCAAGAGAATGTATTATGGGAGGAGAAGTGGATTCAGCGAACATCAATCAGACAAAGAAACGAGATAAAATAATCAAACAAAATCATACAGAGGAGCATCAAAAATGAACTTTTCATCAACAATTGCCAAAGGTGCGATAAAAGGACTGCTTAGCGCAGCCTGGTTTTTGATACCTGCTGTAATAATAATCATTATTCTGAAATCTTCTTGGTTTAAAGGCATTATCGGTGAGTTTATCGTGAATGTTTTGGCAAAGATGATGCTCAACAAAAAGGAGTATTGTCTTATAAAGAATGTCACGTTGCTAACGGAAGACGGAACAACACAAATTGACCATATTATTGTTTCAAAATATGGTGTTTTTGTTGTTGAAACAAAAAATCTTAAGGGTTGGATATTTGGAGATCCGGATCAAAAAACATGGACACAAAAGATATATAAATATTCGAACAAATTTCAGAATCCGCTTCGTCAGAATTATAAACATATAAAAACACTCGAATCGCTGCTTGGATTAAAAGATGATCAGGTGCATTCACTGCTTGTATTTGTTGGAGACAGCATATTTAAAACTAAAATGCCTGCAAATGTTACCTATGGATTAGGTTACATTAGATATATCAAATCAAAAAAAGATATTGTTTTGTCTGATGATCAAGTGGAAAAAATAGTGAAAGAGATTGAATCCGGAAGACTGACTCGGTCATTCAAGACGCATAGAGATCATATAAATTATGTGAAAGATATCGTATCGCAGAAACAAAACAGCAGAGTATGTCCAAAATGCGGCAGCCCTATGGTTTTGCGTATCGCGAGAAAAGGAAATAACACAGGCAAAAAATTTTGGGCATGCAGCGCATATCCGAAGTGCAGATACATCAAAGACTGCACAAGTTCAAATAAAAGTGCCGTAAATACAGGAATCATGAGACCACTGCACAATAAGCAAATTCACAGCTTACTGTGCAGTGGTCTCATCATATGTTTTCAAGCAAGTATAACCGCCACTAATCCGGCCAGAAAAATACCGTCAAATGTCCCTGCCCCTCCAATTGAGAGCACCCCGCTTCCAAGCAACTCGGGATCACCTATATGCAGCAGATCGGCGCCAATCAAAACACCCATCGAACCTGAAATATAAGCAACCGGTGCGCTGTTTTTGGGAGAGATTATAAGTGCGCATACCGCGGCAATCAGAGGTGGAAGAAGCATAGGAACTGCTATACCGACTCCGTTGACAGGATAAGCAAGTTTATACATTATAGATCCAACTATCAAAACGGCTATAATTATTTTTGATATCGGTATGTTGCTTTTTGCAATCAGCCAGGCGGATATCATAATCGGTATAAGAGCCCCCCCGACATTAATTGCTATAATATTATAACCGGAGTTAACGGCATAATCAAAAAAAGGTGAAAAAATATGTGACGTTTGAGAAGAAATGCCGCCGGCGCTTATTGTAGCAATCGGTATATTGATAAAACTTCCAAGCCAGCTTGAAATAAGTAAAATAAAAACTGCCCGCCTTGAAAGATGCAGCTTCTCGAAGCTCTTTACTACAATTCCAATCTGTATCAGAAAAAAAAGAACAACAACGGCCAAAATCAATAGCAGAAGCGACATAAGAGCATAAGGTATCAGAAACATCTGCGTTATTTTATACTCTGCATAAAATTAGTCAAGCAAAAAAAGCAATCATTTCGCTCATTCTCAGATGTTTCAAGGCAAAGTTTCGTCTAAAATAGAGCAGATATAAGAGGCACAACGACAATAGCAGGCAAAAGTTCAATAACCAAAAGTTTTTTTCTAAATAAAAGCTCTATGCCGATAGCGAGTACTAAAACTCCTCCCGTTGAATTTATGTCGCCAATAACCGGAGGCAGCAAAAACAGTTTAGAAAATGAAGCAGATAATGTAATAGAACTCTGGAATAAAAAAAGCGGAACGGCCGCAAACATCACTCCTATGCCGTAAACTGAAGATAAAATTACCGACGAAAACCCATCCATAACAGATTTCGTCAGGAGCAGCGTAGGATCGCCTCTCAATCCCTCATCCAGTGCACCGATAATTGTCAATGAACCTGCACAAAAAAGCACAAACGCCGTAGTAAATCCTTCAGAAAAAAGACTTTCGTCTCTGGAAAATTTTCCAAAAACAGATCCGATTTTTCTAAAATTTCTGTCAAGCTTCAACAGTTTTCCGATCAGCCAGCCCACAAGCAGTCCGATTATAAGAGCAATTGGATTTTTCATGGTTATCGCCATTTTCAATCCCAATACAATCGTAAAAAGCCCGATAATTTCAAAAAAACGATTTTTTGTCTGTTCCGGCAAGCTTTTTTTTATTATAAGGCCTGCAGCAGAACCCGCAACCACAGCAAACGTATTAACGATAGTTCCAACAATCATCTGTTTACTTTATAACCGGCATACTATATAGTCAAATGAAAGTTCGGCTTTATGGAGCAAAAAGTTAGAAAACAATATTTAGTGCTGTTCGTATCTGTAGTCAGCGTATCAACTGCGGCAATTTGGATTAAGCTGCTTAGCGACGTACCAAGCCCTTCAATTGCATTCTGGAGAATGCTTACAAGCTCACTATTCATTGCACCGGTTTACTTTCAGAAGCAATTAGGCTCATTGAGTAGAAAAGAGCTGCTGCTTTCGATTCTCTCTGCATTTTTTTTGGCAGGCGATTTCACATTATGGACGTTGTCTCTTAAATTCACTTCGGTTGCCAGTTCAATTGTTCTTGTTGCAATAAGCCCGCTTTTTATAATGTTTTTTTCATTGGTTTTCTTAAGAAAAAAGCCTAAAACAAAGGATATTATTTCAACAGTTATCGCAATCTTCGGTATAATTCTTATAGGATCATCTGATCTTAATTTAGCTGCAAATTCCAAAAATCTTATGGGCGATCTGCTGGCAACTATAGCAGCGGCAAGCATAGCAGGATATCTAATGATTGGACAGAAGGTTCGCCAAACCGTTGGAACGGCAAACTATATCGCAATTCTCTATCCGGCAACAGCGTTTTTCCTTATTTTTCCGGTACTTTTTACAGATTCTCCTCTTATAGGTTTTTCAAACAAAGATTATCTGTATCTTGTATGTCTTGGGCTTATACCCCAGCTTATAGGCCATACCGGTTTCAGCTATGCGTTGAAAAAGGTCCCTGCTTTTGTTGTTTCACTCTCTATACTGTTTGAACCGGTACTTTCAATAATATGGGCATTTTTGCTTCTCTCGGAAGGTCTTACACTAAAACAGATTTCAGGCGGTATTCTTGTGCTCTTTGCCCTTTATAATTCCATAAAAAGATAGATAATATATGAGAGTAAAAATAAATGAATAATTACGGAATTAACTCATTGGCAATAATAGCTCTGATGAGTTTTATAATACCTTTTGTTTCAGCCAAATCTTTTAAGGGCATGATACCGTCTGTTGCCCTTGAAATAGTAGCAGGATTAATTCTGGGCAGAAGCGGATTCCATATTATAAGAACAGATATACCTGCTTTGGAATTCTTGTCTATGTTCGGACTCATCTATCTCATGTTTCTAAGCGGTCTTGAGGTTGAATTCAAAGAACAAAGCGTATCGGCAAAAAGATTTTTTCATTCACCTCTATTTATATCAACGCTCATATTTGTTTTTACGCTATCCTTGTCATATCTGTTTTCGATATTTTTAGTAGAAACATTTCATTTTTCCACAAGCAAGATTTATTTAGCTCTTATTTTTTCCACAACATCCGTTGCGGTTGTCTTTCCAACGCTTAAATCGCGGCTTGATCTAAAAAAATCCTACAGGCAGATACTTATGACAAGTGCTCTGATAGCCGACCTGTCAACACTTTTCATGATAACTGTCTTCTCTCTTTTGAAAGAAAATAAATATGGAATTGTCAATTTTCTTATGATTTTCATCCTGCTGATCGCAACTTTCACAATCAATAAAATAATGCGGTTTTTAGCCGACAACAGGTGGATAAACAAGATAATACACTCGATTAAGTATAAAAATGATATCCAGGTAGCCGTAAGAGGCTCTTTTGCCATTCTGTTCGTTTTCTTATATCTGGCAAATAAGTTCGGTATCGAACTGATTATGGTAAGTTTTTTAGCAGGAATTATTATTTCTAAGACAACTGATATGGAATCGGATATAATAAAAATGAAACTTGATGCTATCGGCTATGGATTTTTTATACCGTTCTTTTTTATATATCAGGGCGCCATAGCGGTTATGCCTTCGAATATACAAAATATAATAATTATCATTTTGATTATTGTCATTGGAAGTTTTTTCATCAAGATTATAGCATCCTTACCGTTAAAAATCCTCTTTTCTCTGAAAGATACGATTGCAGGCGGAATTTTATTGAGCGGCAGATTAAGTCTGATTATAGCAGCTTCTCTGATAGGATTAAAATTGGGTATTATAAATGAAGAATTTAATTCTGCTATAATTATTCTCGCTATCGTTTCCAGCGTTATCTCACCAACTTTGTTCAGTATAATCAAAAAACAGATTTTATCATCTCACTCTTCCAAAATCATAATAGTGGGCGGAGGCAGGATAGGCAGCGATGTTGCTGAAATGTTCTCAAAAAAACAAAAAGATGTGGTGGTGATTGAAAAAGATAAGCAAGCCTGTCAAAAACTCGAGATGAAAAATATCTCTGTTCATTGCGGTGACGGCAGCAATGTTGAAATACTGGACAAACTAAAACCAAAAAAATATGATAAGGTTTTATTGCTGACGAACGATGATAGAACGAACATCAAAATAGCAGGGATATTTGAAGAAAGATACGATATAACTCAACTGTTCGCCCGCGATAATGAACCCAAAAATAGAAAACTTTTTAAGGAAAATGGTATTGTGCCGCTGGTTTATACGGAACAATTACTAAAAACCGTAGAAAAGGCCATAGACAGCCCAACAGTTTTTGAATTTTTAAATGAATCAGAAAAAGCGATCCGGCAAAAAACGATTGAAAATTTACATGGAAAAACCATAGAAGAGATTTCTACAAAATATACATTCGAAATAATACTCATAAAACGCGGCAAAAAATGGATATATCCCAAAAATGATCTTTTGCTTAAACAAAGCGATATAATAATATTCATAATAGACAAAAAAGATGAAAAGGAGATCCAGAAACTCAAATTCTGATTGCACAAAATACCTTCCATATTAATTCCGGCGTTCAAATTTGAGGGTTCGAATTCGCCTGCCTGTGCGTGCCTGCCTGCGTGCGGCTCGCCCACACAGGCAGGCACGCAGACAGGTCTTATAAACTCACCTTAAACTTTGGATGATACCCTACGTATAAAAGAACATATGTTGCTTCAGTTGCACTAACTGCGTTAATTTTGCCGCTCAAAAGGTAAAATAAAAAGACTTGCGATGCAAAGCACCAATTAATAATGTACGAGATCAACAAAGGTTGTTGAAAAACTCCTATTTATCATGCGAGCACCGAAAGGCGCATGATAATCCTTTTATTGTCAGTATTTTTTTGAGATTGCTGCGCTCGCGATGACTTTTTCCTTCTGTCACTGCGAGGCCAAAGGCCGCGGCAGTCTCATTGTAATGACAAGAAAAAGTTGCTCACGATGACGAAGGGGAAATGCTCGCAATGTAATGACATTTATCAACAGTTTTATCGTTTATGAAGGAGTTATGTCAAACGCAAAGACGCTGCCCCGAGATGCGTTTGTAAATGAGGCAATTCGTAGAGCGTGTTGCATATGTTTCTAAAGTGTGATATAGTGAAGAGAAATTTGGAGAGGAATAAGTAGTTTGTATATTTATTGTTATGGTAAAAATAGTAATAACGGCATTAACAGCCAAGTTAGGCGACATTTTGCTTGGCGAATAAAGATTAAAGATGAATTTTACTTTTATTCTTGATAAAATTGGGGTGTTATGACAGTAAGACGCGTAATATTTACTGGACAGTCAGGTATAAAAATCGGCAGTGCCCTCAAAGATTTTGTCAGTAAAACTTCACCTTTTGTCAGAGGACATCGTCAAAGGCCCCTCCTTTTTAAGATCGAAGATGAGATGAAAAATATTTATTTAAAAGAGCATAAGAAAGATGACTTTCCAACTCTCTGGATAAGAAAGATATTAATGTTACCCGCTCCTGCTCTTTATGTCCTTTGGGAAAGAGCATTTAACTCGGTTTTACAAAAAATTAGGAATGGAGAAAATAAAGATATTTTTATTAATCTTCATGCCTGTTTCTATCATCATTTTACAGTTGAGTATCTTTCTCTTGCCAGGACAGAATTAATAAAGAAATTCCAGCCAGATTTATTTATTACGCTGATAGATGACATTTATGATATTCATGATAGACTCAGAGACCGTAATCAAATTTTTCATCCTTCATATGGAGGGGCAACTGAGCCTGTAGGTGCTATATTAGAATTGATGAGAATATTAGATTGGAGAGCAAAGGAAATAATGATGACTAAGCATTTTGCTAACGAACTCGGTGTTTCACATTATATTTTTGCAGTAAAGCATTCGTATGACACCTTATATAAATTAATTTTTGAAAACAAACCTAAGTTTTATATTTCCCATCCAATTAGTGAGGTTCGGCGTTTGCAAAAAAGCGAAGAAGAAAAAGCTAATCAGATTATTGAAGCAATTCATAGGTTAGAGATCAAGTCATCTTCTGAATTCGTCAGCTTTCTTCCAACTACTATTGATGAGCTTAGAATCCAGCAAGAGGAAAGAGACAAACAAACTGTATATGTGCCAAAACTAATGCCGCGATGGGACTTAGAAAAATACCAAAGGCCTATAAATTTACTTTTTAGACCACCGCCTAAAAGAGAGACTGACCCTCTCCGGGGAAAAGAAAGTGAATATTCAATAGAACTTCACTTATTACTTAAAGCTTTGTATAATCACATAGAGGTTCAGGTAAGCTCTCGTGACCATAGGCTTGTTGAACAAAGTAATTTTCTTTTTGTTTATCGGCCATGTTTTAATGGTAATGTCTCAAGTGGTGTATTAAAAGAAATTCAATACTATTTGATGCTAACTGGCAGTAGAAGTGATAAAAAATGTTTTATTTATATGCCAACCAAAGACCAAAACAAATTGAAAATTAGACAGTTAGAAAAAATTTTGGTAAATAAAATCAGAAACGGAGTACTTGCATGTGATAATGGAGAATCTATTACACTGAACCATGAAGAAGAAAAGATGTTAATCACTGCTGGCAATAATATTGACGTCTTGATAGAAGTATTTAAGGAAATAATGAACAATAAATCTTTATCCTATGTTGGCGAGAGACATGGTTTAGAAAGTGATAAGGCACAAAAGGCCATTGATTTTATAACTGAGACAGCAAGGGAACATATTTCTAATTTTGACCAACACATCAGTACATATAAACAGGCTGCATCTGTTTTATGGGAAGATGATAATCTATCCCCAGAAATATTAATAGATAAAATTATTGGAAATCTTTGAAAAAACAAATAGGGGGACCAAATGGAAAGGAAAGCAATTTTGTTGCGAGATCATTCAGAAGAAAGCGAGAAAGCAGAAAAAATTTTAAAAAAATGTAATATTGATCACGCCCAACTTTTCTCCATCTCAGAAGGTCGTTTACCAAGCGTAATAAGTCCAGACAGTGCATATGCCTATGAAGGCATAGAAGGTGTCCGACTTTTTGTCCGTGGTGCTCAGAAAGCTAAATAATTTTGTTTAATTTTCGCCAAGCAAAACGGTCGCCTAACATGGCACAAAAGACTAAACCGAAGTCCAAACCCTTTAGGCTTCTTTTGTGCCATGAAGGTTAAAGAAAAATATGGAACGTGTAACAAATCGACAGGGGGACGTGGCGATACTGTCGCCACGCCTCTTAGCTTTGCCGTTAGTGCGCCATCTGTCAAGCAGTCTTTTTGCCGCCATTTCCATTTGCTGAGCTATATCAAGTGCCGCTCTGATATCATTATTTTCCTGCAGTAAAATCCTTGAATTACGATCTGTTGCCAACTGAATCTTTTTGTAAACCATTCTCTTTACATACCCCGGAAGCATTGTAGATATTTTTACAACTACTTCGGATGGTATATTATCAGGATAACCTCGTTCCCAAATGTAATCAGACATAAAAACCTCCTAAAAAAAATTCTTTCTATACATCTTATATTCGATGAGTCAAATCCGTGTCATTTTCAAAACCTTGACAAAGTGTAAAAAATATAATAATATTTTAATGTTCAATGATGAGCGAAAACACAATGCTGAATAAACTATTACAAGAAAAAGACAAACTACTACAGGAAAAAAGATCTAAGAATAAAGGAAATAAAGAGCCGCCGAGGATTCTTTGCAAAACTATTCGGTATCAGGTAAAATGTAAAATGAGATATGATTCCGATTCATAGCAATCTTAATATTTTCGCCGACAAGGTTCTACAAATATTGAGATTATGGAAGTTAAACATAGAATAAGTTTTTGCCGTTTCTATCCATAAGGTTATTAGAAAATGAATTTAGGAGATTAGATATGTTACCATCTTGGCAAGAAGTATTACCAGGGGTAGGACTACTGGTAGGACTACTGGTTGTGTATCCCATACCTACTATAGTCGCAAAAATAAGAAAAAAACGCAACATCAAGGCTATATTTATATTAAATTTATTTTTGGGATGGACATTTCTGGGTTGGGTTGTGGCATTGGTTTGGGCATTTATAGTCGACAAAGAGTGATTTGCTCATTTCGCTCTACCCGGGCACCTAAGCTATAATGAGTTTTACAGAAAATATCTCCCGCTACTGTTCGAATGTTTCCGAAGGGAGTGTCCGAATACGAGCAAATTATGCACTCCTGATACAAGAAAAAGACAAACTGTTGCAAGAAAAAGATATTAGAATAGAGGAAATAAAGAATCGCAGAGGTTTCTTTGCAAAATTGTTTGGTATCAAGTAAAACATTCGAAGCGTATCTGAGATATGATAAGGATTAGAGGAAGGTTGCATTTTACTGGTTTTTGGAAAGAGAATAGCTGAGGAGGTAGAGATGGTAAGAGTGAATTGTAAACATGGTCAATTGCCTATGACAAACTAATTAAAATGCACAAAGTTAAGTTTGATTATCAACCTAAAGAGCGCCAATTTGTTCTTGTTGTTGGGATGGAACAATGAATATGAATAAAAAATCATCATGTTTTATAAATATTTTGTTTTGTTCCATTGCGTTGATGGTGGTTGGGTTCATTCCTGCAATCGGTCTTGCTGAAAACTATGTATTGTTATCAAGGAACGGGACGGAAAGCTACTACTACGACAAAGACTCGGTTGTCAAAGTCGGAAAATGGATCAAGGAAGTTCGTGATGCTAATCACGCTATCTATCCTACAAAAATCGTTACCACAGAAGGACAGATCAGAATCGATTGTCGTCGTCATAAGTTCGCTCTTGGAGAAACGGTCAGTTGGGTTGGAAAAAGGGAAGTGTCCCACTTTATATGGAACAAGTACGGTTGGGTTTGGGTAGATATTACGAAAGACAATTTTAATCATAAATTGTTCAAGGCTGTTTGCGGGATCAAATAAAAGTAAAAAGCAAGTGCCGCATGATCCACCGATACACGCCAGGGCTTTTGCAGATAAATATCAAGATTATGCTGATCAGAAATGTTGCCTCTTTTATGCATTATTTAACATTGAGGGAGGGAATATTTTTAAAAGGATAAGACCCTAGTTTCTCGCCAGAACTGCTATATAACTTTATTCTTTTGGGAAATTTGCTTCCATCAGATTCAAAAATGTACCTTATGGTTATAAGTATAGCGGTAGTCTCATATTTCTTGCAAAAAGCAGTATTTAAAGAAAGTTTAAAAGCTGATTTATTATATTCCCAAGCATGTATACAAGTATTTCCATTTAGGTTTTTTGCAAGATCACGGTTAACACTATAATTACCTACAACCGCAGTAACTCTACCATTGCGTACCTTCCGATACAATCGTACAGTCTTACTGTGATCTTGCCTTACGCCTTTGCCAATGTTTTTTTGACTATTTCCAGCGCTTGCTAAAACACTAAATCCCAATAATCCTGTTACTATGAAAGCAATAATTAATACCCTGCATCTCATAAAAACCCCCTTACTTGAAAGCACCCGCGCTGATATATTTTTTATTCTAATTATCGTTTCTGATTTACGCAAATTTCTACCAGTTTTTTATATACATTTTTTATACATATATTGTATTTTTAGCATAAAATACTGTTGAATGGCAAGAGCCAAAGTGATATTGCAGCTTTAGCCCTCATTTTAATAAGCATAATATGTCATAGTCTGCATATTAACAGTATGTTTGTTAATTGCAAAAAAATAATTAACCATGAAGGATTTTGAAAAATACGGGAAAGTACAGCGAGGACCGGCAAATAAAACAGGCAGACACCGCTCGGTAAGCACCGAAAGGACATACATCCTCTGACTGAGTTATCCCCCCTTTTTCTTTGATTTGCAACACCATTTCCTGCCATATAATTGGCTATTGCAAAATAAGGAAGACAGCTTGTATAGGCTGTCTTCCTGCATTAAGTTTTCAGCAGCTATAATTACGCTCTTCTTTTGGCCTGATTCTTTCTTTTGAATAGATAGAGCAAGGACAGAAGCAAAAATAGAGGCAGACTGAAATCTATCTCGTTTGACGTGCCGATCGTACAGCCTCCTCCTCCGCTTGATGAAGAAGTTGAACCTGTTCCGTTTGATGTCGTCTTTTGTGCTACAATCAGAGGATCGCTAATTGTTCCTTGTGTTGAATTGCTGTCAAGCTCTCCGTTATCTTTTATATTGAATGATATAATTCCTGTTGCTTTATCAACGGTTAATCCATATTTGCCGGCATTATCAGAAAGGTTGAACCATTTACTATTTACCTTTTTATAAAAGATAGTATCGTTTGCTATCGCCAGCGGACCGATGGTAACGTTAACAACATCGCTCGTATTTCCTTCTATTGTAAAGCTTATTTCCTTTGTAGGTTTACCTTTCCCATCAGTAGGCATGCCGACAGTTCCCGAGCTAACCGATTTAGCCGAGGCATTTGTTATGCTAACGCCGTTATCTACCGTAATACATGAATTGGAATTCATACAAGCTGATGCACCTCCTGAAGGATGGACACTGAGATCGGAAGCGCATCGTGTAGGGCATGAGGGTAGATCTCGGTGGTCG